>DRIG01000083.1 GCA_011052815.1 candidate division WOR-3 bacterium
GTGTACATCACCACTGCTTATCCCGGGGTTGTAAAAGCCTGGCATTATCATAAATTACAGGACGACAATATGACCGTCATCAAAGGGATGGCGAAGATCGTTCTCTATGACGACCGGGCGGACAGTCCGACCAAAAACGTAATAAACGAGTTTTTCGTCGGTGAACACAATCCTGTTCTCATCCATATCCCCAGCCTTATCTGGCACGGATTCAAGTGTATCAGTCAGGGAGAAGCAATGATTGTCAATATCGTCACAGAATGCTACAATTATAAGACTCCTGATGAATACCGTAAACCGCCTCACAATTCCGACATTCCTTATGATTGGACGCGTAAAGACGGTTGATTTAATATAGAAAGATGAAGCTGCTGATTACAGGTGGCTGTGGTTTTATCGGCTCCAATTTTATAAGGTATATCATAAAAAAACACCCGACCTATAAAATCATCAATGTCGACAAGCTCACTTATGCCGGGAATCTTGAAAACCTCAAGGGGCTTGAAAAGAAGAAAAACTATCATTTTATAAAAGCGGATATATGCAATACTCTGTTGATGCGCAGAATTTTTAAAAAATTCAAACCTGACGGAGTAATCAATTTCGCCGCTGAAACACACGTCGACCGCAGTATCACGACTCCCTCGGTCTTTATCAAGACGAATGTCGTAGGCGTAGGTGTTCTGCTGAATCTTTCGCTTGAGTACAACATAAAGAAGTTTATGCAAATTTCAACGGACGAGGTCTATGGTTCAATAAATCGGGGAAACTGTCATGAAAAGAGCCCTCTGAATCCTTCCAGTCCTTATGCCGCAAGTAAGGCGGCTGCAGACGGACTGGTTATGGCGTATCACACCACCTATAACCTGCCGGTGTTGATCACCCGTTCGTCGAACAATTACGGACCTTTCCAGTTTCCGGAAAAACTGATTCCCCTTGTCATCCTGAATACTCTGGGTGATAAAAAGATACCGGTATACGGCGATGGTTTGAATATCCGGGACTGGATTTATGTCGAAGACAACTGCGCCGCCCTTGATCTGGTCTTTCATAAAGGCGGGATCGGTGAAATCTATAATATCGGCGGGGGTAATGAAAAAACAAATATATCTGTAATAAAAAAAATCTTGAAGCTGCTGCATAAAGATTATTCTCTGATCACCTATGTCAAAGACCGACCGGGTCATGACAGAAGATATGCCCTGTCAATCAGAAAGATAAAAAAAGAACTCGGCTGGCGTCCTCAAACAAACTTTGATACCGGCATAAAAAAGACGATCCAGTGGTACAGGAAAAATTCCGAATGGCTGCAAAACACCCAGTCCGGTGCATATCGCAGATTTTATAAAAAATATTATTCAAAACTCGGTTTGAATCAATTTTGACCCCACGAATCATTGACATCTTAGACTTTGTATATATAATAGACTAAGGGTCGTTAGCTCAGTCGGCAGAGCATCGGATTTTTAATCCGGTGGCCGCAGGTTCGAATCCTGCACGACCCATTTCTGAAATGATAACATTTCTTTTAACTGCATTTTTGTTCACTCATTCACAAAATATCACTCTATATTTCTTCTATTCACCGGACTGCGGACACTGTATGGATTTATTGCTCGATGACATTCCGAAACTGCAGAGGAAATACCGTTTTATATTGAAAAAATACGATATCAACTATCCTGAAAATTATAAATTGCTCGAAAAGATGGAAGAGAAGGTCAGTGAAATCGGCGAGGATTTACCCATCATCTTCATCGGTGACTCGGTCTTTTACGGACCGGGTCGGGTGCGCGGCGCTTTAGAAAGCACCTTAAAGATATTAACGGCGAGCAGCAGCTCTTCGCTTCCCGACACCTCAGAATATTCACAGGATACAACGATCCCTCCTCTGAGGTCGGATTCCGCGGAAATCCATCTCTACTATTTCTACCAACCACGGTGCAGGGAATGCAATCGTACTGCAAGTCTGCTGAACGCCCTGAAAAAATATCACCAAAACCTTATTATTTACGAATACAACCTTTTCGACCCACCGAGCAAAATCCTCCTTGAGGCGCTGGCAAGGAGAAACAGGATCCCCGATGAAAAGAGGCTCATAGTTCCCAGTGTGGTCATCGGCGATGATTATTTAATAAAAGAAGAAATCACCATGAAAAAGCTTGATTCCCTGATCACCCGCTACAAAAGGGGCGGTCCTGAAATGGATTCGCTGATCTTTTCCGACGCCGAGAAAAGTATCCTCGAACGATTTTCTCACTTCTCCATCATCGGTATTCTTGTCGCCGGCCTCCTCGATGGGGTCAATCCCTGTGCCTTCGCGACCATGATCTTTTTCGTCAGCTATCTTCTCTTTATCGGCAGGCGCCGTCGTGACGTGATTCTGATGGCGGTGTTCTTTATCTTGGGAGTATTCATAAGTTATTTGGCAATCGGCTTCGGCGCCTTCAATATTCTGAAATACGTTACGAAGATCGAATTTATCGGACGGATAATCTTCCTGGGGTTCGGAATCATCGCCCTGATACTCGGTGTTTTAAGTTTTCGTGATTACGTAATGGCGAAACGCGGAGCATTACATAAAATGATTCTCCAGCTGCCGCTCGGCATCAAACAGCGCATCCACAAAGACATCAAAGCCCGAACCGCAACCAGCGGGATTATAATCGGTTCACTCATCACCGGACTCTTCATCTCTCTGCTGGAATTCGGCTGTACGGGCCAGGTCTATCTGCCGACGATAACCTTTATGATAACCAAAGCAGGCGCAGTGGCACGACCTGTAATGGCGCTCATTCTCTATAATCTGATGTTTATTCTTCCCCTCGTTGTCATTGCTCTCTTCGCGACCCTTTTTTCAAACCGACGAATCGCCCAAACACTGAAAAAAAACATCCCGCTGATAAAATTCCTGACCGCCCTTCTTTTCTTCGGACTCGGCATTTTGTTGATTGTTTCAGCATGGTAAAACGTATCATCACGGCGCTCATCGGTTTACTGCTCTTGATCATCATTATCAGAACGCTGCTTTCTTCTGAAAAACGCCGTTTCAAAAAAGACATCATGGAATTGAAAGGAGCGGTTGAACAAGAAAGATACGACACCGCCCTCAAGTATATCGATCAATCATATAACGATGAAAACGGACTCACATACGAGGAGATCGTCAATAAAATCGACCGGCTCTTCAGTTCTTTCGATTCGATAAAGGTCATTATCAGCGGGCTGAAATTGTCGATCGATTCTATAGGGCAAGACAAAACCTTTTACGCGAGCTGCAGTTTGGGACTCAAGGTCTTCGCCAGATATCGGGAAGATAAAATACTTCTTTTCGGCGGTATAATAAAACCGGCTTCGGTTCGCGCCTGGTTCAAAAAAGTCCACACCTGTTATAAACTGTATAACGCGCAATACTGACTTCTCAACAACCCCTACATCCACTTCATTTTCTTGACATTAAAAAAAATAGCAGTATAATACTGTCATGTTTTTCAAAGAAGTGGCTAAAGAACTTAATTTTCCTGAACTGGAACACAAAATCCTTTCTTTCTGGGAAAGGAATAAGATCGTCGATAAATATTTAGTTAAAAACAAGAACAAAGGCAGAAAAAAGTGGTCGTTTCAGGACGGCCCGATAACCGCAAACAACCCGATGGGTGTGCACCATGCCTGGGGCAGAACTTACAAAGATGTCTTTCAACGGTATAAAACGATGAAAGGCTTTGAACAACGCTATCAAAACGGATTCGACTGCCAGGGGCTCTGGGTCGAAGTCGAGGTTGAACGCGAACTCGGGTTCCGCTCCAAAAAAGATATTGAAAAATACGGCATTGACAAATTTGTTCAAAAGTGTAAAGAGCGTGTCCACAAGTACTCGATGGTCCAGACAGAATCATCCATCCGTATCGGAATGTGGATGGATTGGGGTGAATGGAAGACCTCGATGGACGACAAGGACTGGCTCAAGAAGAGCCATTCGTATTATACTATGAGCGAGGTCAACAACTACACGATATGGCATTTTTTGAAAAGATGCCATGAGCGCGGTTTCATCTATGAAGGGGTGGACGTTATGCCCTGGTGTGCACGCTGCGGTACGGCAATCAGTGATATGGAGATCGCCACAGAGGGTTATCAAGAACTCACCCATAAAGCAGTGATCGTCCGTTTTAAACTGCTTGATAAAAAGAATGAATATCTTCTGGTCTGGACTACGACTCCCTGGACATTGACTTCAAACACCGGCGTAGCTGTCCATCCTGACCTGCCCTATGTCAAAGTAAAAAACAACGGAGTATTTTATTACCTGGCGAAATCACTACTCAAGGTATTGAAAGGAAAGTATGAAATAATCGAAGAGTTCCCCGGCAAAAAACTCCTGGGACTCACCTATGAAGGACCTTTTGATTATTTACCGGTTCAGAAGAATGTCGTCCATAAAGTAATCCCCTGGGAAGAAATCAGTGAATCTGAGGGAACCGGTCTGGTGCATATTGCGCCGGGCTGCGGTAAAGAAGATTTTGCCCTGGGAAAGGAATTCGGTCTGAAAACGATCGCACCATTGGACGAGTTGGGGATATACATCGACGGTTTTGACTGGCTCTCTGGCAAGGATGTAAAAGACGTCGCCCCACCCATCATCGAAGATCTGAAAAAACGTGGGATATTGTATGACGCTGCAGACTATACACACCGTTATCCTGTATGCTGGCGATGCGGCAGTGAGCTGATCTTCAGGCTGGTCGACGAATGGTTCATCTCCATGGATACCCTTCGCTATGAGATTTCCGAAGTGACGAAAAAAGTCGAACGTTGGATCCCTTCCTTCGGTCTCGCCCGTGAGCTCGATTGGCTTAAGAACATGAGTGACTGGTGTATATCCAAAAAGAGATACTGGGGCCTTGCCCTGCCGATATGGAAATGCAAGTGCGGTAATTTTATGATCATCGGTTCCCGGGATGAATTAAAAGAGAAAGCAGTCGAAGGATGGCGGGAATTTGAAGGCCATTCACCGCATCGCCCCTGGATCGACAAGATAAAGATAAAATGCGACAAATGCGGAGCACTGGTGTCACGCATCCCTGATGTGGGAAACCCCTGGCTTGATGCAGGAATCGTCCCTTATTCGACAATCCGTCCACCTGATGATATGCACAATCTCTCAAACGGCTATCCTTTCAACAAAGACTACTGGAAGGAATGGTTTCCTGCGGACTTCATCACTGAATGCTTTCCCGGACAGTTCAGAAACTGGTTCTATGCGATATTGACGATGAGCACGGTACTGGAAAACAAACCGCCCTTTAAAGTACTTCTCGGCTATGCCTCCCTGCGTGACGAACACGGCGAAGAGATGCACAAAAGCAAAGGCAATGCAATCTGGTCTGATGAAGCCGCGGAAAAGGTCGGTGCCGATGTAATGCGGTGGATGTTCGCCAAACATAACCCTGTTCAGAATCTGAATTTCGGCTACGGGCCGGCGAAAGAGATTAAAAGAACTCTATTGACGTTGTGGAATGTATACTCCTTCTTCGTCACCTATGCGAACATCGATAATTTCAATCCTCTTAATAAAAAGATCAATGAAAAGGCATTAACAAAGCTCGACCGCTGGATTCTCTCACGTCTCAACTCGCTTATTCTGGATGTCGACAAGTTATATGAAAATTACGAGCTTATGACCATTGTAAAACTCGCCGAGAAATTCTTCGACGACCTTTCAAACTGGTACGTCCGACGGAGTCGAAGAAGATTCTGGAAATCGGAAAATGATGCAGATAAAGAAACCGCTTATCTGGTTCTTTATGAATGTCTGGTCAAACTTCTTAAAATAATCTCACCCATTATGCCATTCTGGACCGAAGAGATGTATCAGAATCTGGTAAGGAACGTGGACAAAGACGCACCACCGAGCATTCATCTCTGTGACTTTCCCGAGGTGGAAAACGAAAAAATCGATGAAAAGTTGGAAAACGAAATATCCCTGACCAGAACGATCGTATCTCTGGGGCGTGCTGCACGCAATAAAGTCAATATAAAAATCCGACAACCGCTCGCGGAAATGTTTATTATGGTGCCGGAAACAAATCCGCAGTTGTCTGAAGCCGATCGAAAAACCATACTGGATGAATTGAATATCAAATCGATAAAGGCGGTGGGGCCTGACGCCCTCGATACCGTATACATATTTACGGCGACGCCGGTCTTTGAAAAACTCGGTCCGAAGTTCGGTAAACTGGCGAATAGAGTGGGAGACTGGATTAAATCATTGTCGAACGAGAAGGTGGAAGAGTTGATAAAATCCGGTTCGTTAAAACAGGACTTTGACGGCAGAACGATTGAAATCACCAAAGAAGACGTTCAAATCCGGAAAAAAGAAGCTCCTGAAGTCAGTGTCATGATTGAGGGGGAATACGGCGTCGGTTTAAAGACGGTTCTGACAAAAGAACTGGAGAATGAAGGTATGGTCAGGGAATTAATCCATAAAATCCAGTTGCTGCGTAAAGAAGCGGATTTCAATCTCGTTGACCGTATCAAGATATTCTATCAAACCGAACCCCGACTTAAAGAAGCGATTGTAGAAAACCTTGATTATCTCAAGAATGAAACCCTCGCCACCGAAGTCACCGAAGGTACAAAAACCGGTGAAATAAACAAGACCGTTGATATCAACGGCATAAAAGCAAAGATAAATCTTCGAAGAGACAGATAAAACCCCGCTGATATTCCCACCTTTTCATTCCCCTTGATTTTAGTCTGATTTTGAATATCATTCTTTATGAAATGTCCAGGGTGCGGTGCGGACAATCCACCAAAGAATAAATTCTGCGGAGAATGCGGCGCCCGACTCCGAAAAAGTTCTGAAACGGAACGCATCGATCTGGTCAGGAAGGATATCCCGGAATCGCTCGTCAAAAAAATAATCCTTACAAAAGACACCATTGAAAAAGAACGCAAGGACGTAACGGTCGTCTTTGCGGACATCTCGGGTTTCACCTCGATGTCTGAAAAGTTAGACCCGGAAGAATTGACGCTGTTGATGAACGAATGTTTTCGTAAACTCGGTGCCATGGTCTATCGATACGAAGGGATCATCGATAAATTCATCGGCGACTGTATTATGGCGATATTCGGCGCACCCATCACCCACGAAGACGACCCTGAACGTGCGATTCTCGCGTGTTTGGATATGCAGAGCGCCCTGGATGAAATCAACAAGAATCTGGATCCTTCTTTAAAGAAACTCACAATCCATTCAGGAATAAACACCGGCGAGGTCATTGCAGGAAAGATCGGTTCAGACCTGCAGATGGAGTATACGGTTATGGGCGACACCGTCAACGTGGCCCAGCGCTTAAAGGATATCGCTCCTTCCGGCAGTATTCTCACGGGTCCGGAAACCTATAACCGCTCCCGGCATGCATTCGACTTTATGGCAATGGAACCGGTCCAGCTCAAAGGTAAAGCGGATAAGGTCCAGCCTTATGAGGTCATCGGCAGAAAATGGGGCTCTGAATACGGACACGGCGCAATCCATTCTGATTTAATCGGTCGGGATAAAGAACTTGAAGCATTGAAAAAAGGATACGCCGACCTACTGAAAGGTAAATCTTCAATATATGTGATAAAGGGAGAGATCGGCGTCGGCAAATCACGCCTTTTATATGAATTTAAAAAATTCCTGACGATAACCGCCCCAGATATCGCCTTGCTTGACAGCCGGGGGGTATCCTATGAAAGTTCAATCCCTCTGAAATCTTTTGCCGACAGCCTGGTACACTATCTAAACAGCCAGGAGACATCGCCGATTCAGATAACTGAAGCTTCGATAAAAAAGCAGCTTTCTGATTTACTCAAGGATGAAGCTTCGGAGACGCTTCCTTATCTCTATAAGATGATGAATATACCGCTAAACGAGCAGGAAAAAGAGAAAATTCTCTATCTGGACAGCCATTCCCTCCAACTACAGATCTTTCTGGCGATGACAACGGTTCTGGAAAAAATAAGTGAAGAAAAACCCGTGGTGTTCATCATCGACGACATTCAGTGGCTTGACTCGATATCCGTCGAGCTGATAAATTTCTTACTTCCTATGGTGAAGAGCAAAAAGGTTTCCTTTTTCCTGAGTTACCGTGTTGGACCGATTTCAGTCATTGAAAAACTGCTTCAAACAATAAAAGACGAATACTGTGATTATGTGGTGGATGTGGAACTTTCAAATCTGTCTCCTGATGACAGTTCCCGCCTCATAGACAACCTCATCGGTGGAGAAATATCTGATGCACTCAGAAAGTACGTCATCGTAAAGAGCGGCGGTAACCCGTTCTTCATTGAAGAGATCGTGCGACGGATTATTGAATCAAAGATTCTCACCAAAGGAGAAAAATTCTCCGAACAGATGCTCCAGATCCCCGGTTCAATCGACGCCGCCGTAACATCAAGAATCGACAGCCTTAACAAAGAAGCAAAATATCTTCTGAGGATCGCCGCCATAATCGGCCGCTCTTTTCCCCGTGATCTCCTGGAAGAGGTGGTGAAAGACAAAGAAATCTATCAGCATATCGATGAACTCGAAAAGGCGGAATTTTTGATAAAGATAAATAAAGAGCAGAAAACATTTTACACATTCAGACATGCACTCTTCCAGGAAGTCGCCTATAACAGTCTGCTGAAGAGTGAAAGGACCATCTATCATAAGGTTATTGCAGAGACGATTGAGGAAAAATTCAAGGACAAAATTGAAGGCTATGCTTCCTCACTGGCGCATCACTATTACAACTGCAAAAATACAGAAAAAGCACTCTATTATTCCATCAAGGCGGGCGACGAAGCGGCTGAGCTCTATGCCAATGAAGAGGCCCTTGATTACTACAATAAGGCGCTCTCAATCACCGAAGAGACCGCACAAAAGATCACTCTTCTGGAAAAAATCAGTGAAATCGAAATCCTCATCGGCCGGCTTAAACAGGCCCATGAACATCTTTTAGCCGCCCAGGAGTCTGCGACCGACAAACTCGTCAAGGCACGGATTACAGAAAAGATCAGCAGGGTGCTTGAACAGATCGGAAAGATCGATGAAAGTATCGAACTCCGAAGAGCGGCGATACAGGAAATCAGTGACCAGGACTCACCGGTTCTGATTCAACTCCATTACGACCTCTCAAACGTCCTCCTTGAATCAAAAGGAGAGATGGATGAAGCAATGTGCCTTGTGGATAACGGTCTTACGATCGCACGGCGGATAAAAGATAGAAAACTTGAGGCGGAAGGGTTGCGTGCCAAAGGCCATATTTTGTGGCGCCTCGGGAAGAACGAAGAAGCTTTAAGCCTTTTGAAAACAGCCCGGAGTATTTATGAGGAATATAATGAAATAAAGATTCTGCCTTATCTCTTTCTCCTGACCGCCGCCGGCTATCGGGCACTGGGAAATATCGATACAGCGATTGAATTCGTCAAAAAATCGATCGAGATTGCTGAACGGATCGGAAACAGACGGGTCCTTGCAATGTGCTATAACAATCTCGGCGCTTATTATGCATACCGCGGCAACTTCAAGGCTTCGATAGAAATCACCGAAAAGAACGTCGAGATTCGACAGCAACTCGGTGATAAAAAAGGCGAAGGGATAGGATTGATGAACATCGGTCTGACCCACAAATATCTCGGTCAATTTGATCGGGTTATGGAGTACTATGAAAGAGCAGAGAAACTGTTCGAGGCGATCAACGATCTCAGGTGTAAGGTGACGGTTTACCATCATAAAGCCGGTTTGCTCAGTGTCCTCGGTAAAAACAAAGAGGCGTATGCATACTATAAAAAAGCCATAGAACTCGCTGAGACGACCCAGGATAAAGCGCTTCTCGGTGACAGCCAATATCGACTCGCCGACCATTATATGGACATCAATGATCTGGACAGAGCCGAAGAATTACTCAAAGAAGCAGAAGTCACCATTGAACAAGCAGGAGAAAAGAACCTTCAGGCAGAAATTTTTCTCTCACTCTCATCTCTTTACATCAAAAAGAAGGATAAAAAAGCACTTGACTATGCACAGAAAGGATTCAAGTACGCAGCAGAGACAAAATTAATCAATACTGAAATACGGGGCTTACGGGAGTACGGCAGGGCCCTTGCCCTGATCGGAAATGAGATGACAGAAGGAATAAAACATATCAAACGCGCCATCGCCATCGCAAAAGAGACAAACAGCAAAGAGCAGATCGCTCACAGTATGTTCGCACTCGGTGAGGTCCTCATCGCCGACGAAAAACCGACTCAGGCGCGCGAATATCTTAAAAAGGCGAAAGAGATATACCGTGAGTTGAACACTCCCGTCTGGCTCAAAGAGACTGAAGAGTTACTGAAGAAAACCACGTAATATCCGCATATTTATCTGATCTTAACAATCTTTCTGACCCTGCAATCTTTGGCTTCAAGAAAATAGACACCAGGCTCCAGGTTGTGTGCCGAGACTCTTCTTCCTGTAATGTCATATATCGTGTAGTGTTGATCCAAAGGGAGAAAAAGAGGACCACTGATAATAGTGGCACCTTTATCAATATCTGAAGGAAAGACCACCTCTTTTTCAGTCACTCCTCCGACAGGTTCGTTCAACCACGGTGAGTAATCGACCCACTGACTTACTTCATCGCCTGAACCGGGTCCCACACCACCTGGTCCGTTCGGATCACCCCACCAGTTGTTTTCGGCATCGATCGTAAAATTAGGATCTCCGTTGCGTAGACCATAACCTGTATTATCCTGGATATTACAATAGTTGACCGCCGCATCACCGCCGCCGCAATAGATTCCGTCGCCGATATTATTTATTAAAGTGCAGCTGTCGATCAAAGGAAAACAGCCGTAAGCAATGGAGATACCTGCTCCCGGGTCACCTGTGTTATTGCCGATGTAATCGGCGTGCAATAAGGGTGAAGAATAATCATAACACAAGACCCCACCACCGGTGGCATCACTCTGATTATTAGTAATATGACAGTATCTTATAACCGGTGAAGAGTGATTCACACAGCCGATTCCACCGCCGCCGTAACCGCCGTTTGCTTCGTTGTTTATAATCCTGCAGTATTCAATGATCGGGGAAGAATTATCACAATAAACACCAGCGCCAGTGGTTCCATAGCCGTACTGAATCGTAAATCCACTGATCCGACTGCTTGAATCCACTCCGGTATCCAGGGTGATCACTCTATCCATCTGAGCGCCGTCGATAATCGTGGTGTCGGCGCCCAGCTCACTTACCAATAAAATCCCCTGGGTATTGGGCCAATACAGATTTTCATAGTATTCACCGGGTCCCACGAGCACTGTATCGCCGGTAGCGCAGGAATCCAGACCTTCCTGAATATAGGCGATTGTTGAATCCGGATGAACATACCAGACTTTAGCGTTTAACAGTGTAACCATAAAAAACAGAATAACAAACAAATAAATCTTTTTCATCGTTCCTCCTTTTGTCATGAAAAAATTATAGAGACATAATAAGAAATGTCAAGTTGAAACTGAAGTAACACCGGTTGACATCAAAATAAAACAGAATAAAATAAGCAATGCAAAAAAATAGCATGCATCCATTGATCGATCAGGAAAAACAGAAACTTGCCCGGCGATACAAGAGAGATCGGAGATTGATCAATATTCTCTCTTATGCCGTGGGAGCGCTTTTTTTATTCATTCTGCTCTACTTTCAGCTTTCTGAAAAATTGGTTCATCTATTGCGTGCTTTATTCCCTGTCAGATTTTTTTATTTGTTGGGGTACTTTGCGGTCATCTATACCGTCTACAGTCTATTAACGCTTCCTCTTGCATATCTCAGCGATTATAAAATTGAACATAAATATCACTTCTCCACACAGAATTTCAAAGCATGGTGCAGTGATTGGTTGAAAAGTTTTTTGATAACTTTTATCCTCGGCGCAGTGATCTTTGAAACAATATATTTTATCATACATACGTCACCTCGTTTCTGGTGGTTCTGGCTTTCGCTGGTGATGATTCTTTTCACCGTCATACTCGCCAATATCTTCCCGGTCGTCATACTCCCTCTCTTTTATAAAACATCTCCGCTTGACGACGAGGAACTTGAAGGAAAGATCAAAGAACTCTGCAAAAAGGCGGGGATTCACATAAAGGAAATCTCCAGCATCGATTTAAGCAGCAAATCAACAAAGGCGAATGCCGCGGTCGTCGGTCTGGGAAATACAAAACGGATTCTCCTCGGCGACACCTTGATGAAAAATTTCACGAACCGGGAAATACTTTGCGCCCTTGCCCATGAAATCACCCATTACCGCGAACATCATATATGGTGGCTGATATTCTGGCAGTCGCTCATAACGATGGGGACATTCTATGTCTTTTTCATTATCTCTCCTTATTTTTATATGCTCTGCGGATTTAAGACGGTCTCTGACCCTGCCGGTTTTCCGCTCTTTGTAATAATATTCAGTATGATTTCATTAATCATAAAACCATTGGGGTCATCGATCTCCCGCTATTATGAACGTCGGGCTGATAAAGGGGCGCTTCTATTGACCGAGGATCCTGAAAGCTTTATCAATCTCATGGCGAAGTTCTGCAATCAGCAGCTTGTTATCGCCTATCCCAATCCGATCATTGAGTGGTATAGTTACACCCATCCGTCACCCGGCAGGCGCATTGATTTTACTGAAAAGTGGCAAAAATCCTTGAATTTTTGCTGCAGGTAAATATAATTTGTAATATTTGTTTGCTGCTATAAAACTAAAAAAGGAGGCTTGATGAAAAAATTATCAAAACTGTACGTCGCCCTACTTTCTGTCCTGCTCGTTGTTTTTTGCGGCGGCGGAATAGGCATCCCACAACTTCTGAGCCCCACTGGTGGTGAAGAGGTTGATCTGCCGGTGACCTTAATCTGGTCCTCGGTTGAAAATGCTGAAAGTTACTGTGTTGAGATTGCCACAAATACCGATTTCTCGTCACCCGTTGTAAGCGCTGATGCCAATGACACCAGCTATACCGCAGCAGCACTTGATACCCTTATGTACTACTGGCGGGTTGCGGCAATCGACGAAAACGAGGATACTTCAGATTTTTCCGACCCTGATTCTTTTAAGGTAACCGGTTCTTCATATCCAAGAAACTTGATCACCAGAATTCAGGTTTTGTCAGAGCCATACTCGATCGATATCACGCCGGACGGCTCTGAAATCTGGGTGAATCACTGGGGTCAGACCGATACTTTTGTCTATGTCATCTCCACGGCGACCAATCAGGTAACCCATCAGATTCCGGTCACCAATGTCTGTGATGACGGTGAGTTGAGATTTAGTAATGACGGTCTTTACGCCTATTACTGTGGTGAGTGGGATATGGACAGTTCCGGTCTGATCGAGCTCTCGACCTCAAGTTACAGCCAGGTCAGAATGATTGGCTATCCCTACGGTTCACCAGCGGTTCCGTATGGACCGGATGGTCCGGGTATCGCCCTGACCCAGGCTAATAATTATGTCTATGCCGCACATATGGCTAATGTCGACGACGGTTACATCACTAAGATTGATCTCAACTCCGGTAATCCGGTGGACAGCATCCATATGTCCTGGATCTTTGATGTTGACCTCAATCATAGTGAGACCAAACTCTATGCGGTCGGCGAGGAGGATTCTCTTTACGAACTCGACCCTGCGACGCTTACGGTGACCCAACAGCTCGGGGTCAGTTATGGAGCCCACCGCCTCGTCATCACCAAAGATGACCAATATGCATTCGTCACCGGCGACAGCATCTATGTCGTGGACCTCAACAGCTTCACGGTTGTAGCTAAATTTGATCCGGACATCTTCAGCGAAGGACTGAAACTGACCCCGGATGAAAATTATCTGTTCATCTGTGACGGTGGTTCGAACTACATTGACATTGTTGATGTCTCTGACCCGACCAATCCCCGATTGGTGGAAAAACTTGAATTCCCTGACGCCGGTTCATTCACCGAGCTTGTTTTCAATGCCGACGGTTCACGCGCCTATGTAGTGGAAGCGAACGGTTATGTTTATGTCCTGGGTAAATAGACATATTGAATGTTTCGATAACTAACAATATAATCGGCTGATTTAACAAAACCTCCCTGGTTCCTGAAAGTCGCTTTTGCTTTCATCGATCCAGGGAGGTCTCTTTTTTCGAATCATCTTTAAACCAACGGCGGTCTCTTCCAAGACCAACAGGCGACTCTTGACATTTCCCATCCTCTGGTTATAATAGTGTGTTAAAATTTATCAGAACACTATATAAAGCGAGAAGCCTCGAATCTTTCAAGAAGGAGGTATAATGAAAGAGGTTCATATTTTCGGCAAACCCACCTGTCCGGTCTGCAAGGATGCACACAAAAAGATTAAATATTTCAAAAAGAAAAAAAACTTTAACGCCGAAATAAAATATTTTGACATGGAAACTGTTGAAGGTCTGGCAGAAGGGGCGTTTAATGAGGTAAGTGAAATTCCAACGGTTATTATCTTTGATGATAAAAAAGAAGTTGTTCGTTGGGAGAAGAAGCCGCCGGTCAGTAAAGAGTTCCTGCCGTATTTGAAATAGCGAAAATCGGCGAGTTTCATATCTTCAGCCGCAAGCCCTGAAGCGTCATAGATTGAATAGGTTGCTTTATAACAAACTGCAGCGTCTTAAAAAGAAGCTGAAAGAACACCGTGGAGTGGTGGTTGCATTTTCAGGCGGGGTTGACTCCAGCCTTCTTCTGAAGGTCGCGAAAGAAGTGCTGGGTGAAAGTGTAATCGCGGTGACCGCGCGTTCAGAAACCTATCCCTCAGCAGAGTTTGCCCAGGCGAAAAAGATTGCAAAGATGTTGAAATGCAAACATCTTTCCATCCGAACCGCAGAACTGAAAAACAAGAAATTCATAAACAACTCCGTGCACAGATGTTATCATTGTAAACTCGAACTCTTCAAACAGCTCAAAAAAATAGCCTCCAGATATGGTTATGACGTGATTGAAGCGAGCAATCGATCCGATTTAAAAGACTTCCGTCCCGGTTTGAAAGCAACGAAGAGATTGAATATAAAATCACCCCTGATAGAAGTGGAATTGAAAAAAGAAGAAATCCGCAGCCTGGCTAAGAAATTCAATCTTCCCAACTGGAACAAACCATCCATGGCATGTCTTGCTTCAAGAATCCCTTTTGGAACGAAAATCAGCAGGGAAGCTCTGAAGCGGATTGAATCCGCCGAGTCATTCCTGAAAAAATACGGATTCATCCAGATAAGGGTGCGCGACCATTTTCCGATAGCCCGTATCGAGATGCATAAATCAGATTTCAAAAAAATTCTTGCCCACCACGATAAAATCACCAGATATTTCAAAAAACTGGGGTACAAATACGTCACCCTTGATCTGGAAGGATATAGAAGCGGCAGCCTCAATCCCTGAGATGAAAAGTCTGAAGGAATTGACAAAATCTCTTTTCAAGGTGGGGTTGTTCGGGTTCGGCGGCGGTGTCGGAATGCTCGCGCTTCTTCGGGCGGAATGTGTAAAGAAAAAACAATTCATATCCGACCACGACCTCGGCACTGCGGTGGCGATGGGACAAATGCTTCCCGGTCCTTTTGTCACAAATTATTGTGAATACATCGGATACCATCTCTTCGGCGTGAAAGGAGCTGCTGTTGCAGCCCTAACATTAATCTTACCTTCTTTTATCCTGATGTCGGTACTCACGTGGTTCTATCTCACCTATCAATCTCTGCCCGGGGTGAATCAAATCTTTAAAGGAATCGGTGCGGTAATGACGTCCATAATACTCTGGGCGTCCTATGATATGGGTAGAGTTTTGATTAAAGACATCAAGGGTTTTATCGTCTTCATCTTCGCCCTCGCCCTGTTTTTCCTCAAGTTCGACCCGATCCTGAGTGTCCTGGTATGCGGAATATTAAAATTACTTCTCGACCACATCCGGTCAGGCCGCCTTTTCCTCCTCGCCGTTCCTCTGATGGTCTTTGATGGGAAAAAAGCCCTGGAATTATCCGGCGTGTTTTTAAAGATCGGTGCGATAATCTTCGGCGGTGGATACGGAGCAATCCCTTTTATCAAAAACGAAGTTTGTAATATCAGACCGTGGCTCACTCCCAGGGAGTTCCTTGACGGCGTCGCCCTCGGTCAGATGACACCCGGGCCCATCGCCATTACCGCGACGTTCGTCGGATTCAAAGTCATGGGTATTCTCGGAGCTGTCATCGCTACAATAAGTATATTTCTTCCCTCTTTTTTGATGCTCCTGATTCTGGTCAAAATTTACAAAAAAATTTCTCACAACAAATATGTGATCTCTTTTTTCAGTGGAATAAAAGCCGCGGTTGTCGGAATTCTGCTGTCCACAGGAATTTTTTTCATCACCCTGAACTGGCTGGATATTCCTTATGCTGTCTTCGGCGTCATCGCCCTCTTTGTTCTGTTCTTTAAAAAGATTGAACCGATTTTTTTGCTTGCCGCCGGCATTGTATTCAGTCTTGTCGTCGGCTGAGTTAATACAACACCCGGTATATTTTAATCGGTTCGGCTTTGCCTTTGACCTTGATGAGCATCGGTTCAGAAAACTTGTAAGGAACCGACGCTTCCTGAAAGGCGTGTTCTGAAATTATGATCTCACCGCCTCCTGCGACACCTTGAAGCCGCGAGGCGAGATTGACTGAATCACCGATTACAGTGTAATCTAACCTTTCTTTTGTCCCGATATTACCGACAACGACTTCGCCGGTATGGACTCCTATACCGACCTTTATCAAATCCTTGTTCTGTTTTGCCCGCTCTTCATTCATCAAATTAATGGATTTCTGAACATCAACCGCCGCATGAATCGCCAGGTCCGTGTCATTCTTATGGACGATCGGTGCACCGAAAACCGCCATCAGGCCGTCACCGAGAAATTTATCAATCGTTCCTTCATATCGGAAGATACTGTTGGTCATACTCGTAAGGACGTCGTTCAGAAGCGAAACGACCTCTTCTGCAGGAAGACGCTCGGCAAGCGGAGTAAAACCCCGAATATCAGCGAAGAAGATCGTTACTTTCCGTCGGGTTCCTTTTAACGTTTCAATGTATTTGGCGGGGTTTTTGAAAATCTCTTCGGCGACCTGGTGCGATACATATCGACGAAAGGCGTCTTTTATCTGTTCTTTTTCTTTCAAACTCTTCGTCATCTCATTAAAGGCTTCGGTCAAATCTCCGATTTCGTCATTGGACTTCTTTTCAATCCGCTGGTCAAAATCGCCTTTGGCGATTGATTTCACCCCCTTCACTAAATCCTGAATAGGATTTGTAAGGTAATTCGATAAAAGCATCGCTCCGAGAATACCGATCAACAGACCGGAGACGGAAATGAGGATAAGAACGACCTGCATCGCATAGGTGGTGTTTTCAATCCGTTCGGTTTCAAGGCCGACACTGACCTTGCCGATCTCTTTCTTCCCGGCTAAGAGAATGGGTAATGTAACATTATATAAATAAGGCGGTGGTTTAAATTCTTCAGCCGTTTTACCCACCAGTTCGATTTTATTGTGTGCCCGGATAATATTGTCGTTATCAACGATGTATGCATAACCGACCCCTTCATTCTTGACCGCATCGGTCACCAATCGTGCAAGATAAAGGTCGTCGTTTGTTATCAAGGGATCTTCGGCGTTCAGGGTAATGACATTTGCAAGAATCTCACCCTGAAGTTTTATCTCCTGAATCAATGAATTTCTCACCCGGTTCAGGGTAAACCAGAAGATTACACCGGTTATAATCAAGATTAAAAGAAATATCAAAAGACTGAATTTTATACGGATCGGAATTCGCATCTTTAACGCGGGTGATTTCCTGAGGCGGGGAGTTTAAAAATCATCTGTTTAATTCCCGGAGTTTCAACTGCGCCCGTTTGAGATTTTTTTCGGCATTGGGATAAGCCGGATCAATCTCAAGCACCTTTTGCCAGTATTCTATGGCAAGGGCGAAATCGTTCTTGGTGTAAGCACCTATGCCGAGCAGATAATAACGCTCCGCCTCTTCTTTCTTGCCGATAGAGAGTTCTTTCCTTATTTTATCGAGATAGAGCAGTGCCTGGGCGTTTTTTGCATCATACTCCAGGACCTTCTGAAATTCCTTTTCTGCTTTTGAGTAGTCCTTTGCGTTATAAAGATTTCGCCCTTTTGTCAAATGGCTGTTGATTTTATCGGTGATCTTCTGATCGACAAAGATCTTCTGTTTCGTCAAATTCTCCTGCTTCGGATATTTCTGCAACATCTTTTCGACAAGACGCCGGGCCCTTTTCAATTCCCCTCGCGAAAGGTAGATGTTGATCTTTTTCAACGCATCTTTTATCTCCTTGACCATCTTCTGGTTTGCATCTTCAATATATTTCTTGATGGTGCTGTTCTGCGGCTCGATCTTCAGAACTTCAGTCCAGAATTTAACTGCGTCTAAATAGTCTCCTTTCTTATATGCAAGCAATCCCTGATCGGTCTTTTCTTTTATCTGAGAAGAGATACCCTCCTTGATTCTGCGTTCTGCCTCAGACTTCAAAGAATCCGCCTCTTTCTGTCCCGGTGCCAGATCAAGGACCTTCTCAAAATAGAATATCGCATCCAGATAATTCCCCTGATTGAACTCAGCCCTGCCGTCGTCGAGAAAGAACTTTATATTTCTCGCTTTCAATTCCCTCTGAAGTCTGTTCGTCCAGTCGATTGCCTCCTGGTTGTCAGGTTGCCATATAAGCGCCAGGTCCCAGGCGGTCAACGCTTCATCATACTTTCCCTGGTTGTAATAATCAATCCCCTGTTGAAGATACGTCTCACTCGTGAGCCGTTCTTTGACAAATCTTTGCTCAGCCGGTTTTGAAGGAACAATATGATATGAGAGAGTGAATAGATGCGTCAACCCGAATATACCGCGGGAAACCGCTGCATATTCAATCAATAAGTTCCCCACCGTAATGCCGAAACCACCGGATATTTTTTTGAAAAAATTACTGGTGAAGACTTCATTGTTGCAGCCGAGGCGCAAAGTAAATTGTGACAACGGCGAAAACTCAATACCGTATGAGTAGGTGAAATCATCTTTCAACGGCTTAATGAAATCAAAAACCAGGTTTACTTTTTCCATCGGTTTAAGACAAAGACCGGTTCTGATTGAAACAGGAAGAGCGGTATTCAATGTCTTGAGACCGACATTCAAAAAAGAAAGTCCGAGATTGAACCGTCCGCTGTAATATATCACCCCGCTGTTCAAAAACAGACTATATCCTGAGGAAGATTCTATCTTGGCGGCGATACCGTTCAGTCCCAAGCCGACTCCCAAATTTCCGAATCTCCGTGCATAGTCGATTGAAGGAGTCAAAAAATAGGCGTTGTAATAACTGTAATTCCAGGGATCTTCTTCACTGCGGCGTTCAATCCTGTCGGTGTATAAACCTTTCAGTGCAAAACCTACGGCACTTTCTTTCCCCACCGGCAAAGCTCCGGTCATTCCTCCCAGGGTTGTATTCATAAACCAACGTCCGTAAAAACTCGAAAAGTACGGTGAACCGATTTTACAGATTCCCGCCGGATTATAAAAGACGCCGAAAGGGTCATCGGCAAGTGCGGTATAGGCATCACCGACCGCGGTCGAACGACTGCCCGCCCCGATTCTTAAAAATTCAAAACCGCCTGATGATTGAGAAAAGATGATTACGGACAGAAGTATCGCCATCATAGCTTTTCCCCGAAGGAAGAACAGAATATCTTTCTGAATCGCGGCGTCATTTTATTACTCCGAACTTCTTCATCACTATGGCTTCCTCATTATCCGTCCTTGCCGTCGCCCTGAAGATATAGATGTCGCTTCCCAGATCAGCCACCGACATCGTCGTTTCATAGAGTCTTCCCCCTTCAAAATATTGTTCTTCAATAGAGTATATTTTACGACCGGACAGCGTAAAGATATCGATCTTTAAAAAGGCGTTTTGATTCAAATAGAACATAAACTTCACATAATCCTTGCGTGTCGGATTCGGGAATGCGAAGCAGGAATCTCTCGGCAAAAGATTTCCTTTTGTATCAATCCATACAGTATAACTTGTATCTGTTGAATTCCCGGCGGTGTCAGAGCCGAAGATATCCAGCTGCGCCTCTCCGATCGCAAGACCGATTATCGTATCAACGGCTGAAAAGAAATGCAGCGAACCCTGACTTGAGTCCTGCGTTACATCCAGTCGTAAAGAATCACCGGTTGTATCCGTCAACCAGACAATCGGCAGACTGTCCAACACCTCACTGCTTGTAAACAAAATCATTGAAAGATCACCGATATATAAAGTCTCGGGAGAATAAGCAAATTCCGGTGGAATGGTATCCGGCAACAGAATGGAGTGTATATATATACTACTGTCTGTCGTCCCGGGATTTCCGTGCAGGTCGGTCCCCCTGATACGGATATTGCCCATACCTGCGGACAGAACCGAGTTGTCGACAAACACCCGGCCGGAATAATGTAGGGCTGAATCCAACTGGAGTGTATCAAACTGAAGGCTGTCCGACATATTATCAAAAAGCCAGGCACTGGGCATTCCGCTCAACTGTTCACTGACGACGAAACTGATTCTTAACGTATCGGTCAGGTATGTGGTGTCCGGCGCTGTAATCGAAAAAGCCGGAGGAACGATATCGACTGAATCGATGAAAATCGCCCTTTCATTATAACCGCTGTTACCCGCAAGGTCATTCCCCCGAACCAAAACCACTCCACTGCCCGGAGTGATGCCGGAAACCAGAACATCACCCGAATAATAATAAGAAGAATCAAAAGTAATGGTAAAGGCAAGCGATTCGGCCACCGCACTCTTCAACCATGCCTCAGGCAGTCCCTGGATCTCTTCATCCACAGAAAAAGTTATGTGGAGGGTGTCATTAAGATAGGTCGTCTCCGGAGCGGTGATGACGAAAGCGGGATCCGTCGTATCCGGAATCAGATCTTTATAGTAAATGATGTCATAGGGAGTGGAATCTCCTTCGGTCCAAACAAGATCTCCGCCGAATGAAGAGGAAGGATATAGGGACTTAACCGAAGACTGACTTATATTTTCAGCCGGCAGCCAGCCAAGCTGATGGTCCAGCACCTTACGATAGATGTCGATCGAATCTTCCCAGAACAGATACACATTTCCGGAAGCATCCAGGGAGACCGTGGGGTGGTTTGATTTGTAAGGAGTCTGACTGATATTGGTATCGGCGCTCCACCCTGAATTCGGGATGAACTGCTTGTAATAAATCTCATAATTACCCGGGGTTGTATCCACCCAGAAAAAGTGGATTCTTCCGAGTTGATCCGCCACCCCCATCGATGAGAACGAATTTCCCGGTGTCGACGTCAATGTCGATTCAGCCAGCCAATTCGAACCGTCCCAACGGCGGTACCTGATGTCGAAATTCGGTTGGTTCGTCTTGTCACTGAAGAAAACATATATCCCGTTGAGATTCAGAATAAACGGGTCGCGTGACTCATCAACCGTCCCGCTTATGTTAATCACTGAATCCCAGAAACCCGAGGAAAAATCATAATGTGCATAAAAAATTTCGCCGTTGGCTTTTTCCGCCCAGACAAGATGAATATCCCGGTCCGACGTCGCGACGGCTGAGGGAAAAACTGAAGGACCCTCTGTTCTCGAGAGCCTTCGGGGTGAAGGAAACCAGTTTCCGTCTGCTGAACGCTGCCAGAAAATTTCATGCGAATCCGCCGCCTCTTCTTCCCAGAAGACATAAACAATATTACTGTCAATTACAATCAAAGGGTTCACGGAAAATTCGTGGCGTGAGTTGCTCAGGTCGAGCGGTTCAGACCAGTTGATGCCGTCCACCGAGGTGGTGTAGAAAATTTCTCCGGGAGAGAATGTAGAATAGACCGCATGAATGGTGCCGTTATAATCTACCGCGATCTTTCTTCCTGCGGGGAATGAAGTGGCGTCTTCGTTTCCCGAAATCATCGGTTCTTTATGTAACGTGAATACCTTTGTCGCGGAATCAAGATTAAAAAACCCGTCATAGACGTAAAGTCTCGCCTGATATATTCCGTCTTTCAGTAATACACCGGTACTGTCGAATCCGTCCCAGATGATTGAGTCCGGCGGTATCCCGATTCCTTCCATATTGATGAATTCAACAGTATCCCGAAGAATTTTTGCATTCCAGTAAAGAATGCCGTGGGTGTCTGAAGCACTGGTGTAAAAGACAATCTCATCATTGATTGAATCACCATCCGGTGTGAATGAATCCACAGAAGTTATCGACACTGAAGGACGGGTCGTATCAGTATACACATACACGCCAGTATAATTTCCCAAGAACAATGAATGGAGGGCGTGGTTGAATGTCAATGAATGTGCTTCATTACCGTTGAAAATCGGCCCCAGGGCGAACCAGCTGCTTCCGCCGTCAAGGGATTGAAAACATTGACAATCACTGGCTACGGCGTTAACAAAAAATGGAACATCATACAAAGTCTCAATGTCGTAACAGGCAAGATCGGGAAAACCTGTGGGGGTCCATGTAAAACCGCCGTCTGAAGAGCGCCTTACACCGCTGACACCGGTATTCACCCACTGAAGCCCGGCATAAATCAGATTCGGATAATACCCATCTATGGCGACACTCACAACCGCTGTGTCTGGTAAACCTATCTGATAGATAGTGGCGCCGTAATCATCACTCCTGAAAACACCGTGGTCAGTCGCAATATAGATGGTACCCGGAAGGTTAACACTCGTTGCGATATCATTATAATAAAGGCCTGAATCAACTGGTATCCAGGACTGACCGTTATCTGTACTGCGGTAAAACTGATCACTGGTGGCGGCATATGCAACCACGGGATTGGTTGGGTCAAATTCTATCGTTGAAACCACGCGGTACCCGAGATAAGAAAACTGCCAGCTCGCTCCACTGTTCGTCGTCCGGTAAACTCCCAGAAAACTACCTATCAGTATATTAGCGCTGTCCAAAGGGTTCACCGCCATTGAGGAAAAATAGGGAATGTTCGGAATCACTCCGTATCTAAACCAGGATTCTCCATTATCTGAACTTTTATAAAGGCCGCCTCCGAGAGTTACAGTATAGACCGACTGGAAAGATAAGCTGTTCGTCTTTATGTCATAACTGGCATTGGCATTAAGACTGTCATTCCTCTCATACCAGTGCAGCCCGTTGTCACCCGAATAGAAAAAACCTCCGCTCGTTCCAATGAGAATTGTATCTCCCGCCACTTCGATCGAATTTACGACCAGATACGGCAATCCCTGATTGCTCTGCTGAAATAATGTATCTCCAAGGAGTCCGACCAGAATACCGGCTCCCATGGTTGCGACAAAAACAGTATCTCCTTTGCGTGCGATATCACTGATGTGGGTGCTGGCGGTTGAAATTGTGTCCCAGGTCGTGGTATCAGGAAGGTGCTGGATATATAGACCGTCACTACATCCGGCATAAAGATATTCCAGTGAAGAACTGTCTATATAATATTTCAGCACCTCAACATCCGCTGCAGGGGTCGAATAGTTGTTCCAGGTGAGGCCAGCGTTTATACTCTTGAATATGCCGTAACCTTCGGTTCCGAGATAGATGGCCGGGCCAGCCGGATTCCTGGTGAAACAGGTGTAGTAAAGGGAATCGAGCAGGGAATTAAGGTGAGTCCAGGTCGCACCGCTGTCACGGGAAGAATACACCCCATGTACTTCAGTGCAGAGAAAAAGGGTGTCCGGTGTGTATCGAAAAATATCCCGGACAGTACTGTTCACCGGAACCGTATTGTTCTGCTGCCAGGTCAAACCTCCGTCAACCGTGAACCAGAGACCGACCCTTTCGGTCCCGGCAAGAAGGTGGGTGGGGTCTATACCTGCAATACATTGAATATTAAAGAATCGAATGCTGTCCCTTCTCGGCTGCCAGTAACCCGCATTGTTAAGGCGGTATACACCGTTGGCGATAAGGCCGATATATACTGTATTGCCGAGGGCTTCGACATCCAAGATAAAACCACCGTAAGGGCCGTTCGTCGTCCAGGTATGTTCACCTCTGATATCGATCAGGGGTGAACTGTTCTGGACAGCAGGCATGGAAAACGGTATATTACCTGCGCCTTGAAATAGGGTGAAGAAAATCAGAGCAAAATTCACCATTATTTAAGTATAATGACTTTTACCGATGTGTCAATATCTCTAATTTCTGACTCCTCTCCACTTTTTTATCATCCCTCCGCCCGCTCTTTTGTCATTCTGAAGGAGCCTGCCCGAAGCAGACGACTGAAGAATCTCAATGACTAATGACTGATAAAGATTCTTCGCTTCACTCAGAATGACAGAGAAAGAAGGCAAACTCAGATGTTGTCCTGAGTGGAACAAAGGAATGACAAATATCACTTCAATCAGTTCTGCTGACACTATAAGAAAAGTGGAGAGGAGTCAGCTCTAATTTACGCCGTACTTTTATCTGCATCGGGATTGGATCATTGACAATAAATTGTTTTTAGATATAATTTAAATTAAGGCGGCGTAGCTCAGCTGGCAGAGCAGGAGAATCATAATCTCTGTGTCGGGGGTTCAAATCCCTCCGCCGCTACTAATAATTATGCGACAGATTAAAGAGTATCTTGGGGAGACCAGAAACCTGAGTGAATATGTAAATAATATCTCTTCTCTCTTGAATAAAAACAGCGAAGTTATAAACAAACTCGTCAGTCAGTTAGAGAGTCTTTTCATGTTCTTTTCGCGCGGAGACGAACTCCTCAAGATAATCCAGGATTATTCAAAGACCCTTCAGCAGGATATTAATAAAGTAAAGGAACTGTTCTCTTCTTATGAAAGAACGCTCAAGGAAACAGGAAGCAGATTATTTGTGACGAGTAAACGACTCAGATCAACGACAGAGATACTCAGGGAAATTCAGGAAAACGCCGGGGTTTTTATTCAATCGGCTCAATCGCTGGCAAACCTCGCCAAGAATACTGAAATAAAAGCCCATCGGGCGAAAAAAGAAGGTAAAGGGCTTGCGATCATCGCAAAAGAGTGCTTGACCCTCGCCAAACTCGCCCAGGCACCGTTTTATGACTTCAGCAAACAACTGCAAAGGCTTAATAAAATCACCAAACCGGTGATTCAAAAACTCCAGAATATCATGGAACTGTCGACCGCCGCTCAAAAACTACTCGACAAATCCTTTGAGTGGTTGAAAATCATAGATGAAACGACTTCATCTCTGGATGAAATAATAGCACGGGTCGATAAGAACAATACCATCAACAATCGATTGAAGACCGTGGTAAACGAAGAACTCGGGATGTTACAAGAGCAACTTTTATCATCATTGAATACAATCGATGATATATCGTTGCGCTGCGCCCAAATCAACTCCCTTTCTCAAACTCTTGAAACCCTCAAGAGTACCCAGGGGGCTGTTGAAAAAATTGGTGAAGGCGGTAACGGGGTTTTAAGCGAACAAGTGAATTTCTTTATAAATGAAAACATACGGACTTTTAACAAGTTTTCAGAGATCAAAACCCCGCCCCTGTTTCATCGCAGGGTCTATAAAAACATTACGGAAATCATAAAACAGATTAACGCACTTGAAAGTTCTATAGACCTTCTGGAAAAGGACAAAGAAAACCTCGGGGTGGGAATGTCCAATGTTCTCGAGTATACAGAACAGATTGACGATTTTCTGGAGCAGACACAGAATGTCTGTAAAGATTTGAATAAACTGGGTGATGATTTAAATAAAGAGATTAAAAAAATTGAAAATCTTGTTTCGACCACCACCAAAATCTTTTCAAGAATAAAAACACTGGCCGTCTTCGCCAAGATTGAAGAGGGAAGAAGTGTGAAGCATCTTGATGTGATATCATCCATAGTACAGCAGTTTGTGGCGCTTGAGATGGAAACAGAAAAGGCTTTTGGAAAAATTGTCCCGCAGATAACCCAGCTCAAAAAAAATGTTCAGCGTTTTCGCAGGGAAAAGATCATCACGCTTCCGGAAGAGATTAAATATCCTGATTATTCAAAGATAAAACTGTTCCTCGACGACATCATCCGGGTCTTTAAAGAAGAAAAAGAGCATACCTCTGAAATCGCCGGTTCAGTCGAGGAGTTGAACCGCAACAGCTCTGTTTTGAAAGAAGTATGGCAGGAATACAGAAATCTCCTGCTTCGCCTCTCAAGAATCTGCACTTCTTTCAGGACCCTCCTTAAGAAACATCCGGTTGAAGCCCCTTCAATAAAGACCAGAAAGAAGGTCGTCAGAATCGCGCTGCCTGATAATCCCCTGACGTTTAAACCAGATATGAGAACAGACGTAAATTCCCATCGGGTCATCTGTAATTTCTCTTCGGGATTGTTTCAATTCGGTGAAGGCGTGGATCTGATTCCTGCTCTTTGTGAAGAATACGCTATTTCTCAGGACGGTACCGAGTACACCTTCAGACTGCGGGAGGGGTTAAAATACCAGAATGGCGCACCCCTTAAAGCAGAACACATAAAAGATGCGATAATCAAAACTCTGGAAGGACCGAATTTCGGTTTTTTTGATATGATCAAGGGAGCCAAAGAATATCTCAAAACGAGAAACAAGCATGCGATTGAGATCAAAATTCTGAGCAACACTTCTCTGAGTATGAAACTGGAATATCCGTTTCTACCCATTCTGGCGAACTTTGCATCAAACATCGCTGATCCGTATTTTGACAAAGATCCGGTGATCGGAACAGGGGCTTTTCAGCTTGTGAATATCGAAAAAGGAAATAAAATAATTCTGACGGCAAATAATCACTATTTTGAAGGGAGACCGTCCATCGACGAACTCCATTTTTTGATTATAGAAGATGAAAAAGAAAGTTATAATTTGTTCAAAAAGAGAATACTCTCAATATATATTCCGATGGGAGAGGAACTCAGGAATCTCCGCAAAGAAACGCCTGATTTGATCCACACCATCCCTGAATTATCCACATATTTTCTATGCATAAACTGTCAGAAGAGACCTTTTGACAACAGGTTGGTCAGAAAAGCGCTCGCCCATGCAATCAACACGCGGAAACTCGTCGATACCTTCCTCAAGGGAAACGCTATTCCCGCAA
>DRIG01000084.1 GCA_011052815.1 candidate division WOR-3 bacterium
ACCCGAATTTTCATCAACACCCTGAAGCGTACCCACCGCATACTTAAAACCACTGATAAACTGAACATAATCATTATATTTATAAGCAATATGAATCTGGTCCTGGTTATCGAGCACGATATTGACATCCGCCTGCACATTAGCATCACCAGAGTCTGGTTCCACTGGTCCGCACAGATGCCAGATACTGTCTTTATAACAATAACGCGGATAGGCAGCACCCCAGTGCCGATATAAAATATGGGGATTGTCATTACTGTCTAAGGCAAGCCTAATCCGCAACTGAAGCCAGCCGATACTCGCAATCCCGTAGTCAGTATGCCAGTCAACCCCATCCCACCAGGTATAGGCAAGACCCGCATCATAACCATGCGCAATGCAGGGATAATCCGCACTATTGAACGCCAATGATACCGGAATACCGGCATGAAGATTATTAAGCACCGGTTCGATAAACCAACAATCTTGATCCTCATCATAGTGAGCAAGTTTTAAGGTATCAGCATGAGACGAGGCATAAACATGATAAAAGGCGATATAGGGAATATTTTCTCTGTTAAACCTTAATGACGGACTATAGTCAGTGGGTCCGGTTTGTTGATTGGCATAGGCTGAATCATATTCCACCACTGAAGTATCCCAGGAAACACCATTATAATGGGCATATTTTATGTAATGCAGTGAATCCGCAATATTCCAGGCAATATACGCGATCCCGGGATAACCTGATGTATCCAGGGCAATCGAAGTGTTGAAATCCCAGTAATATCCACCCAATGAACCATCAATCGAATCCACCGCAGTTATGTGCCAGGCCGATGAATCACGCCGACCATAACACAGATAGGTCCTCTCCAATGAATCATTCCGCTGATAAAAACTTAAATGCGCCACATCATTATCATCGTAAACCAATGAAAAAGCATAATAGAAATACCCGGAATCCACAGTCTCCTTAGCCCACCCCGAATCAGTACGCCAGGCAAAGATAACATTCCTAAAATCATCCCGATTGTAAACCACTCCCGGCATATTATTACTCTGTAACGCCATCGAATTAAAATAATACTCATTCGCCCCTGTTGGCATCGAGTCCACCACTTCAATCTGCCAGTTGACCTGACCAGCACAAAAACTGATAATAATAAATAATAAAAACCTCTTTAACATCTTCTCTCCTTAAAATATAACAATGGTAAGGACCGCATTTTGCTACTAATTATAGTATAGTAAAGAGTGGTAGGATGTCAAGGCAAAGGGCATAGGGCGAAGAGCATAGGGTTAAGGGGAAAGAGAGATTCTTCGTCGCGTTGCTTCTCAGAATGACAAATATCACTTCAATCAGTTCTGCTGGCACTATGAGAAAAGTGGAGAGGAGTCAGCCCTCAGTGGATGCGCCAGCACATCCGAGAATTGACAACTTTAAAAAAATGATTACATTATGATGTGACTCTTTTCCTTTTACTGATGATTTTTCATACGGATTTCCGCGGTATCTGGATTCCCCGATGGTCACTCGCCGATAAGAACAAAATTTTCACCCACCTTGAAGGAAGATTCAATCACATCTTTTTACAGATATTCGCTCTGGGAGAGGCTTATTATCCCTCCCGATACGCCCCCAGTAAGAGACAATCTGATGAGTGGTTGAAGAACTTCATCGCCGAGGCGCATCGTCGTAACATCAAGGTTTCAGCCTGGGTCAATTTCCACTATTCCTGGGGTTATGCACCACGGCCGATGACCCAGCTTCATCCGATAAATCATCATCCTGATTGGTATGTTCAGGACATCCACGGACGGTCAATCCTTGAATACAGTGTCGGAGAGTTGAAGAAGCTCGGTCTTGAAGGTTATTATTTGGCTCCGGCAAATCCTCAGGTGCAGTCGTATCTCAGCAATATTGCCGAGGAGATCATTGAGAATTATGATTTTGACGGACTCCATATTGATTATATCAGATATCCGAATGATGATTTTATCTATGATCCGTTGTTGAGAAGTAAATTCATGAGGCGTTATTATATCGACCCCATGGAGATTATGACGAGCAGGGATTTTCAAAAACGTTACAGTCTCTGGGGAGCCGAGGATTTAAAGAAGAAATGGCAAAGGTTCGTTTCCGACGATCTCACCCGGTTTATCAAAGATTTGAGAGATCGATTAAAGAAGAAAAAGCCGGACCTTTTGATTTCGGCGGCGGTTAAACCGGATTATATCAGTGCCCGATATGATTTTTATCAGGACTGGCTTACCTGGCTCAATTCCGGTTATGTGGATTTTGTCTGTTTGATGTCTTATACCAGGGCTTTGAAGCGATATTTCAGCAAAATCAAAAAATCGGTCGATGAACCACGTCGGGTGGTCTTTGGAATCGGTTTATATATCTTGAAACCGAAAGAGGTCAGCTATCAGGTGAAGCTGGTGGATGCCCAACCTTTTGCCGGTGTTGTTTTTTTCTCGTATGAACAACTTAAGAAGAACAAGGCGTATTTACACTCCCTCATCCTGCCTTGACATCGCTGGTCTTTCGTGTAAAATAATGAAATGAGGAAAATTTTCCTTCTCCTTGGCTCTAATCTCGGCGCCCTTGAGGAAAATCTGATTAATGCTTTGAGATATCTCGAGTCCCATAATATCAACGTGGTGAAAAAATCCAGGATATATCGGACAAAACCATGGGGTGTTACTGATCAGCCCGACTTTTTAAATATGGCGGTTGAAATTGAGTGTGATTACCGGCCTGAAGAATTGTTGAATATTCTAAAAAAAATCGAGTCCTTGATGGGAAGGAAAAAAACGAGTGATAGATGGGGACCGAGGATAATCGATATCGATATTCTCTTTTACAACCAGCAAATTATTAAAGAAAAAAATCTGACCATACCCCATAAGGAGTTTTACAACCGACCTTTTGCAATAAAATTACTCTCTGACATCGCTCCCGGGTTCATCCCGCCTTTTTCTGATAAACCGATGAAAGAGTATTTAAAAGGACTTGACAATGAAGGATTTGAGATTTATCGCCATTGAAGGGGTGATTGGAGCGGGAAAGACCTCCCTCACCAAAATTCTGGCTGAAAAATTTCACGCCGGTGTCATTCTGGAAAAATTTGAAGAGAACCCCTTCCTGGAGAAGTTCTACTCAGATCCTTCAAAATACGCCTTTCATACTCAAATAAACTTTTTGATGTCAAGATACCGACAGCAGAGACAGATCGCCCAGATCGACCTTTTCCATTCGCGGATCATTGCCGATTATCTTTTCGCCAAAGACAGAATTTTCGCGGAAATAAATCTTAAAGAAGATGAATTCGCTTTATATGATAAGATTTACGGCCTGGTGGAAAAAGACATTCCGCGTCCTGATCTGGTGATCTATCTGCAGGCGGATCCTGAGTTTCTTTACAAAAGAATAAAGAAAAGAGACCGCAGCTTTGAGCGCAATATCGAATTTGAATATATCGAGAAATTATGCGAGGCGTATAATGTCTTCTTTTTTCACTACAATATCTCGCCTCTTTTAATCATCGATATCAAAGGATTTGATTTTATCGCAAATGAAAAAGATGTTGAATTCCTCTGCGATGAAATCAAGGATTTAAAAGAACCAAGGAGGATTGTTTCACGGCAATGGCGATAACGATTGACAGATTGATTTCCATGAAAGAGAAGGGAGAGAAGATCGTCTGCCTCACCGCCTATGATTATCCAACGGCGAAGATCCTTGATGAAGCCGGTATTGAATTGATTCTTGTAGGAGATTCGGCTGCGAATGTATTCGCTGGTCAAAAGACGACCCTTCCGATCACTATGGAAGAGATGCTTTATCACACAAAGGTGGTAAGCAATGCAGTGAAGAATGCCTTGGTGATCGCCGATATGCCTTTTTTATCTTATCAGGTTTCTGTAAGTAATGCCGTGTATAATGCAGGCAGATTTTTGAAAGTCGGTGCCTGTGCCGTGAAACTGGAAGGAGGTTCTCCGATTATTGAAACCATAAAACGCCTTGTTGAACTGGGGATTCCAGTTATGGGGCATATCGGTTTGACACCCCAGTCCGTCCATAAGTTCAGTGGATACAAATTACAGGGTAGATCAGAGAGAGAAAAAGAGAGGCTCATTCAGGACGCCCGTCTCCTTGAATCCGCGGGTTGTTTTTCCATCGTCCTCGAAAAGATCCCTGCCGCCCTTGCTCAGATAATTACGGACCAGGTTTCGATTCCAACGATCGGCATCGGTGCCGGTCCTCATTGCGACGGGCAGATTCTCGTTCTTCATGATATAATAGGTCTCTTCCCAGGATTCAAACCGAAGTTCGTCAAGCAGTACGCAAATCTGGGTGAAGAAATCAGCAGGGCGGTTGCACTTTATCGGGAAGAAGTCAAAAAAGGAATTTACCCGGACAAAGAACACTCCTTCGAATGACAACCGGACTTTATTTTATGATGAATAAAAAAAGTTATTTTTAAAGAAGGATATCTAAATGGCTGCGTTTTATGAAAAACATTTTTCCGGTGAGCTGGAGAGACCCAGAGAAGAACTCATTCAAGAATTGGAAAAGTTGCGTCGTCGTATCGCTGAGCAGTCCGGAGTGGAAGAGAAACTGGAAGAATGTGAAGAACGTTACCGCGACCTTGTTGAAAACGCCGATATCGGTATTTTGATTGACGACCCTGATGGGAGGTTTAAGTATTTTAACAACAAATTTATCGAACTCTTCGGCTATACTTATGAAGAGATGAAAGATCAATCAATCCAGACCCTGGTGCATCCGGAAGACCTTGACCGTGTGCTGGGATATCATCGGAGACGGATAAATGGTGAAGATGTTCCGGCACGCTACGAGTTCAGGGGGGTTAGAAAAGACGGCTCTGTCATATATCTCGAGGTTGACGCTATTGTCTTGAAAAAAGACAGTGAGATAGTGGGTTCCCGTTCTTATCTTTGGAATATCGGAGAACGCAAAGAGATGGAGCGGAAATTACGTGAAGCCCGGGACAGTCTGGAGAAGAAGGTTGCGGAACGTACGGCAGAACTGGCGAAGACCAATCGCCTTCTCCAGGAGCAGATGAATGAATGTCATCGGGTGGAGGAGGCTTTAAAAAAGAGTGAAAAAGAAAAGACGGTGATCCTCGACAGCATAACAGAATTGGTGGTCTATCATGATACTGATTTCAGAATTATCTGGGCGAATACCACTGCCTCCAAATCATTCGGCCTGCCGCAGAAAGAGCTGATCGGTAAACGCTGTTATGAGATATGGCAGGGGCGTAAAAAGCCGTGCGTTGATTGTCCGGTTAAAGCAGCGCTGGAGACCGGTGAGTTTCAGGAACGCGAGATAAAGATGCCCGACGGTAGAGAGTGGTTTATAAAAGGATATCCGGTGAAAGACGAAAAAGGTACGGTGATGGGGGTTGTTGAGGTGGCGCTTGATATAAGCGTTATTAAAAAAGCCGAACGCGAACTGGCGGACAGTGAGTTGCAATATCACGCCCTTTTCGACCGCAGCCTTCTGTGTATTGTGATTCATGATTTCGATGGGAGAATTATCGATGCCAATGATGCATCTTTGAAACTGCTTGGTTATACAAGGGAAGAACTTTCTTCGCTTACCATTATGGATGTAGTGGATGAAGCCCAGCTGCCCCAGATGAGGAAACTCATGGAAGAGATAAAAGAGAACGGTGCCCAGAAGAACCTCAGTGAGTTTCGGTTGAAGAAGAAGAACGGCGAGTACGTCTGGGTGGAAAGTGAAGGCACCCTTCTTTACAAAGAAGGGAAACCTTATGCTATTCAGGGGATCGCCAGAGATATTACAGCACGAAAGCGGATCGCCGATGCCTTGATTGAAAGCGAAGCCCTTTATCGTTCCATTGTGGAGCATTCCCATGCCGGGGTACTTATAATAGATGAAAATTTTCGTTTCTCTTATGTTAATGATGAGTTGTGTAAGATCCTCGGTTATCCAGCCGATGAGATCCTCGGAAAAGATTTCCGTATGTTCCTGGATGAAGAGAGCCGGGATATGGTTGCTGAACGATATCTTAGAAGGCAGAGGGGTGAGGATGTACCTTCGCGATATGAATTCAATGTCGTGAGAAAGAACGGCGAAGTGAGGCGGGTTGAGATAAGCGTGTCGGTTATCCGCGATCATCGGGGTAAGAGAAGAACCGTGGCGCAACTCCTCGATATCACTGAACGCAGGCAGACCGAAGAACTTCAATTCGCCATTTATAAGATATCCGAAGCGGCACATTCTGCAGAGAATCTCCAGTCCCTTTATCATTCCATTCATCAGATCATAGGAAATTTGATGGAGGCGAAGAATCTCTATATCGCACTCTATGACAAGACAACCGACATAATAACCTTTCCATATTTTGTCGATGAATATGATGAGAGGCCTGCCCCGCGCAGAATGGGAAAAGGATTAACCGAATATGTAATCAGGACTGGAGAGGCGCTGCTTGCCTCACCAGAGGTATTCAGGGAGCTCGTCAAGAACGGTGAGGTTGAACCCATCGGCACACCGGATATCGATTGGCTCGGTGTGCCGCTCAAGATCGCCGACAGGATTATCGGAGTACTTGTCGTCCAGAGCTACACCGAAGGTGTGAGATATACTGAGCGTGACATAGATATTTTAAGATTCGTTTCAGAACAGATCGCAATGGTGATCGAACGTAAACGTACGGATGACGCACTGAAAGAAAGTCGTGAAAGATATAAAACATTGACCGATAATGTGAACGTCGGAATCTACCGCAATACCGTGGGACCTAACGGAAAATTTATCGAGGCGAATCCGGCGATGGTCAGAATGTTCGGCTACGACAGTAAAGAGGAGTTGCTTTCCATAAATGTTTCCCAGCTTTATCAAAATCCTGAAGATAGGCAGGCGTTCAACGAGAAGATGCTTAAACAGGGGTTTGTCCAGGACGAAGAATTGAAATTGAGAAAGAAGGACGGAACGCCGTTCTATTGTTCGGTGTCTGCTGTCGCGGTATATAATGACGCAGGAGAGATAATATACTACGACGGGATTGTTGAAGACATAACAGAGCGTAAAAAAGCGGAACGTTCGCTGAAAGAGAGTTATGAAAAACTTCAAAAGGTCTTGAACGGAACAGTTCATGCACTCGCTTCGACGACCGAAAAGAGAGATCCTTATACCGCGGGTCATCAACATCGGGTGGCGCAGCTCGCCTGCGCTATTGCCCAGGAACTGGATTTTCCTCAGGAACAGATTGAGGGGATACGGGTCGCGGGTCTGGTTCATGATATCGGTAAGATATATGTCGCCGCCGAGATTTTGAATAAACCGGTGAAACTGAAAAATATAGAGATGGAACTTATCAAAGCACATTGTGAAGCGGGTTATGATATTCTTAAGGCGGTGGAATTTCCCTGGCCCGTTGCGAAGATGGTTCTGCAGCATCATGAGAAACTGGACGGTTCAGGTTATCCGCAGGGCTTGTCGGGTGATGACATAATACCGGGTGCGCGGATTCTGGCGGTGGCTGATGTGGTCGAAGCGATGAGTTCTCACCGTCCGTATCGCTCGGCACTCGGTCTTGAAGAAGCACTTGATGAAATTAAAAAAAATCGAGGTAGATTTTATGATGAAAAGGTGGTAGACGCCTGCTTGAAGGTTTTTGAAAAGGGATTTGAATTCAAATAACAACAGCTCCGGAATAAAAATGGGGATTACAAACAGGTATAAAATCACAGAGGTCGACGATCCGCCTTACAGGATTGATGAAAGATTATTGCAGCGGTTTGATCAACGTCAGACCGTGTTTGGCAGAATGCTTTTTGACCGTGAGGCATCGTTTTATGAAAAGGGGATGTATGATAAAGCAGCCGAAATCATCAAAAAAGGCGAGCCGGGCTATTCTCATCTCGATTTTGTCCGGGCATTGGGCGCCTGGACAGTATATGATTATTTCCACGGTGCATTTTCCCCGCATAAATTGGAAAAAGCCAACAATATGATGCCCAAACCCGCCTTTAAAAAATTTCCGGTCACTGATCCAGAGGCTATGAGTGGAGAGGTCAAAAAGACGGCATTGCTTTACGGTGCTTCAGGGGTGGGGATCTGTCGTGTTGACAAGAGATGGATTTACTCTTTTAACATGGACGGGATTCCTCTGGGGATTCCGGATGACTTTAAATACGCCGTTGTTCTGGTCATCGCCATGGACTACCGGGCGATTGAAACTTCACCTGCTTATCCCGCCTGTATAGAGTCCGGTCTCTGTTATTCCCGTATGGCTTTTTGCGTCGCCTGCCTTGCGGAGTTTATAAGGTATCTTGGATATAAAGCCCTGCCCATGGGAAATGACACTGCATTGAGTATCCCTCTTGCAATCGACGCTGGTCTGGGAGAACTGGGTCGACTCGGTCTTCTCATCACTCCGGAATACGGTCCCTGCGTAAGATTGTGCAAGGTTTTTACAGATATGCCTCTCAGTTGTGACAAACCGATCAGGTTCGGTGTGACTGAATTCTGTAAAAGATGCACCCGCTGTGCAGACGCCTGTGAGGTGGAGGCGATTCAGAAGACAGAAGAACCGACTTATGATACTGTCTGCCCTTCCAATAATCAGGGAATCCTGCGCTGGCCTGTGGACCATGATAAATGTTATCAATTCTGGATTGAAAACGGCGGTGATTGTTCCAGATGTATCGCCGCCTGCCCTTTTGATCCCCGTAAAAAGAAGTAGCCGTCACATCCGAGAATTTTTTTGTTTTTCTCGGCAGATTATACTAAAATACTGTCTCATTGACATTTGTCGAGAATGCATTATAATGTGCCATGGCGGAGTACACAAAAAAACATGCAACAAGCGGTCTAAAGGCAAAACTGCCGAAATTGGAAGTTCTGCCCAATCAATTTTCAGGTTACACCATAACGATCGTTATCCCGGAGTACACCTCTTTATGCCCGAAGACCGGCCTGCCCGACGCCGGTACCATAACCATTGAATATGAACCGAGTAAATATTTTGTTGAGTTGAAGTCTTTAAAATATTATATACTTGGATATCGTAATCTCGGGATTTTTTATGAGAATGCGGTAAACCGCATTCTCAAGGATTTTGTTAAAGCGGTAAAACCACGCTGGGCGGTCGTGCGCGGTGAATTCAACCCGCGCGGCGGGATGAGTTCAGTAATTGAAGCCCGCTTCGGCAGGATAAAACCGCGTAAGAAGGCGATGCATTGACAAATAAAAAAATATTATTATAATTAATGGCTATGGATCAAGCGACAAAAAAGATATATAATGAAGCACTTGAACTGTACGAAAAGGGGAAGGTCAAGGAATCGATCGAGAAGTTCAAACAGGTAATAGAACTGTATCCTGATTATCCCGATGTTCACAATGCCCTGGGCCTGGCGTATTCCATTGCTGAAAATCATGAAGAGGCGATTAATAGTTTCAAACGGGCGGTGGAGTTGAATCCGAATTATATCGAGGCATATGTACATATGGCGATTATTCAGAACGAGCAGTGTAAATTCGAAGAGGCGAAAGCATCTTTTGAAAAAGCGGCGAGTCTTGAGACCAAAGAAAAAGGGCTTTCCCCCCAGCTTAAAGCAAAGCTCGCTTCGACCTATGCCCAGCTGGGCGACACTTATTATGAGCTGCAGGAATATAATAAGGCGAAAGATGAATATAAAAGGGCGATAGAGGTGAGTTCTTCTTTCCTCGATATAAAATTGAAGCTGGCGAAGACCCATCTTCAATTGTCCGAATACGACGACGCCGAGAAATTATTGGTTGATATCCTGGAGGGTAATCCGAATTATTTGGAGGCAAAGACCACCCTCGGGCTCTGCCTGTACCATCAAGAAAAATATGATGAGGCACAGAAGCAGTGGCGTCAGGTGCTCGAGATTGATCCATCGAACATAAAGGCGAAGTCTTACTTAAATATGTTGAAGGAGAAAATGAGATGATAAAAAAGTTAAAAAAGGCAGAATTAAAGCAGTTTGAAAAAAGATTGCTCGAAGAAAGAGAAAAACTCCTTAAGGAACTGGAATATGAAAGCGGCCAGATCTCAAAGACCCAGCTGGAATCTTCGGGCGACCTTTCCGCTTATTCAAATCATATGGCAGACCAGGGTACAGAGACTGAAAGGCGTGAGATAACTTCCCAGATTCTGTCGACCCGACGCGAAGCTCTGTTTGAAATTGATCTCGCCTTGAAGAAGATAAACCAGGGGAAATATGGTTTTTGTGAAGCCTGTGGAAAGCCGATAGGTAAAAAAAGGTTGAAATTTTTGCCCCAGGCGCGGAAGTGTATAAAGTGTTCCAGGGAAACCGGTCGGTGACAGATCACTTTGAATAATTTAATAATTTAATGATACATAAGAAAAATATCAGACTTTTTTTATTATTTTTAATCGGTGCGTTATTTCTCGATCAGATTTCAAAATTACTTATCGTCAATTTTATGACTCCGTTCGACCCACCGGTGAACATAATCGGTTCATATCTGCGTTTTAAACTTACCTATAATCCCTACGGGGTATTCAGTATTTCATTCGGTCCCAATGTTCTGTATTATATTTTTTCAATCATCGGTGCACTTATTTTGACCTATATTGCATTATCCACGAGGAACAAAATCAGCCTTATCGTCTTCAGTATTATTATCGGCGGCGCAATAGGCAACATCGCCGACCGAGTAAGAATGGATTACGTAATAGATTTTATTGATATGGGGATCGGTAACCTGCGCTGGTTCACATATAATCTCGCCGATGCCTTTATCACAGTCGGCGCTGTGTTCCTGCTTGTCAGGGAATTGTTCACAAAGAAAGAATCTTCACTGGTTGAGGCGTCGGGTTCTGAATAGGAATCAGACACCAATCAGTTGTTGGTAGATTACCCGGCGGCTCAGTATTGATTTTACATAATTTCTTGTTTCATTGTAGGGTATCAGGTCGATAAACTCATCAAGTTCGTAATTCGGATCCTGCTCGATCCAGCGTTTGACACGCACCGGTCCGGCGTTATAACCGGCTAAAGATAGAGGCACGGATTTGAATTCATTCAACAGATTCAGAAAGTAATAACAGCCGAATTTTATGGAAAGAGACGGCTCATAGAGGGAATAGTTCTGGATATTGAGCTCGCGGGCGATCTTTTTTGCGGTGGGGGGGATGATCTGCATGATACCGCGTGCATCCGCCCAGGAACGCGCCTCCGGATCAAAAAGACTCTCCTGCCATATCATCGCCAGGCATAAACTCAAATCAATCTTCTGCTCGAGAATCGTGAATGTATATTTTATCGGGTACATCAGTTCAAACAATTCAAAAGGGAATTTGTTCAAATTATTCTGTTTCGCCATTTTCTTGATCTTCAGGGCATAGAGGATGGATTGTTTGTCGGCACCGTGTTTTGAGCATAGTTTACTTAAATAAAGGATGTCCTGAGCACTTTTCTCCCTGATGAGGTCGAGTTCTTTCCCGGCGTATTCTGTTTCATTCAGACGGAAATATTTCTGCGCCTTTAAAAGATGGAGGGAGTCGTCCCTGGAGAATGAGACAATCGTGTCGTCGAAGGTCTTTATCCAGTCCTCGAGCGTCATTGTGTCGAAAACAACCCCTTTATTGATCCTCACCACTGTATAATAAGATAGAGGATATTTTCGGGAAAGATCTTCCTGGAGCTCGTCGGTTGGTTTACCAAGCCGTTCCAGAATACGGATGCGCCAGTAGATGAATGCCGGGTCATCACTTATTCGTAAGATTGAATCCGCTTTATCAAGAGCACCGAGTCTGAACAACTGCATGGCGGCGCGGAACCGTGTATTCTTCTCATCAATCTTCAAGAACGTTTCCACCGCCTTAAGGGTATCACCGATATCTTCCAGCAGAAACGCCTTCCGTTTGAACCCCCGGGTTGCATACTTTGATTTATTATGAGCGGTGTAAAGAGAATCATAAACCATAATCGCCCTGTTGAACTTTTTCAGCTTTTCATAAATTCTGCCGCGGTAGTAATATGCCGCAGCCCAGTTGCTGCGGGCGAGATATTTGAGGGAGAGGGAATAATTTTTCTTGTTGTAATAAATCCTGCCGAGGTAATAATTGACGGCGTTATCCTTTTTTGAAGATTTGAAATGAATGACGGCTTTATTATAATCCTTGTGATAGAAATATACTTTGCCGACCGCTTTATGTTCTGCCTTGGTCGTCGGTTTCACATACCTTAAAGCGTAGTAGGCACCTTCGGATCCAGGATATTTCTTTATCAGTTTCCAGGCGGTCTTTTTTAGATTCTTTTTATCTTCTTTCTTTTCGTAGATCTTAAGTAATATATAAGCGCGCAGATCGGGTTTCTTTATCTTCGTCAGTTCTTTTTGTACCGTTTTAAAATCTTCATAGTTTAAAAAAATGGTAAAGAGGAGTTTTTGATAATCCTGGTAGAGATAATCACTCAACGAATCGATCGAAAGCAGCGTATTGAATGCATTTTTCAAATCATCCTTTTTTATATACACCCGGGCTAAATTAATGATACGGTAGTCATGAGGTTTCTGAGGACTTGAAAGAAGTTTTATCGCCTCTTCGGATTTGTCGAGGTGATTATAGGCTATCCCCAACAGGAGCGTATCGTTTGTGTTGTGGATGAGCATCTCCCATCTTCTGGTCTTCAGTAGAATGAACTCCTTTTCCTGTGGTGAGAGCGGGATCTGCCAGTGGATGCTGTCGAGCAGCGCCGCCGCCCGCTGATACTCCCGCTGATTGAGATACAGCTTAACCAGAATCTCAGCGCGTCTCAGCGGGTATGTAGTACAGATCGTGGAGTCATTCAGTATGTTGTAGGCGTAAAGAGGATTTTCTTTGTATACCCGTTCGGCTTCCTTTAAGTAATCGATGCAGGTTGCTTTTTGAAGGCCCGGTCTCGGGCAGGAAATTATCAAGAAAATCAAAAAAAATATCTTCCTCATTAAACATATAATAATTATAATTAATATGGAGTCAAGAGAAGAGTCTTCTGATGAAGCGCTATTTAATATTCAAAAAGTTCTTCGTCTTTGAAGAAGAATTTAATTTCCCGCTCAGGGTTTTCGTCGGGTGCCGAGGCATGAACGACATTTTCACCGACCGATGTTCCGTAGAGATTTCTTACGGTTCCCTGAGCTGCCTTTTTCGGGTCAGTCGCACCCACCACCTCACGTAACTTTTTCGGGGCATCAGGGGCTTCAAGACAGCATACAACGATCGGCCCTGAAGAGATGAAATTGACGAGCCACTCGTAAAAATCCTTGCCTTTATGGATTTCATAGAATTTTCCCCCTGTTTCTTTATCAGGCCAGACCATCTTCATTCCGATTATTTTGAATCCGGCATCGAGAATTTGGTTGAGAATTTTACCGATAAGATTTCTCTTAACGGCGTCGGGTTTAATGATTAATAATGTTCTATTCATAGAAGAGATTATATCCAGATCTTTGAATCTGTCAATGAGAATCCCGGGGTCAGATTAAAAATCTGACCCCGGGATCTATTTAATCTTTATTTAATGAACGATGATCAGGGATTCGGATACACGCCGGGAAGGCGTATCCAGAACCACAAAATACGTCCCGTTCGCCAATCCCGCCGTGCTAAGCCGCACAGTATATGAACCAGCACCCTGATAACCCTGCGCAAGACTCTTCACCAATCTGCCCGAAGCATCATACAACCGCAGATTGACCTCTCCTGCACGGGCAAGCGCATAACTCAATACACCGACACGACCCACTGGATTCGGCGTAATCGCAATCGTCGTCGCACCCGGTAACTCGGTATTCTGTTCCTCAACACCAATCATCGATGTCGGGAAAACCCAGCAACGCACCGGATTCTCGGTCAAGGCACCCTCACCATGCGGAGTTGAACCGGCATCCTTATCCTCTACATAGGTGACAAAGATCGAATCGTTCACAACCCACGGATACGCGGTCATATAGTCCTCATCATCACAGGCACCGTTCGCACCACCGGGCGTACGCGTATTGGTCAGATTCGTATAATCAGTCCAGGTCGCACCACCATCTGTCGACTTCGCACCATAGAACTCTCCATTAAAATAACCGGCTGCAGAACCGT
>DRIG01000085.1 GCA_011052815.1 candidate division WOR-3 bacterium
ATCGACTTATCGTTTATTGTATTAGTAATATCAGGCGCTATGCATCGGAGGGGTTAAGGGGCGGAGGGGAAAGGGGCAAACGTTAGAAGCGTTTGGAGCGTTTAGAGCGTTTGGAGCGTTGGGAGCGTTAGGAGAAACGGGGAGCGATGCTGGAAGGGATGCACTTCGTGCATGGAAGGGAGCGGTGCTGGAAGAAAGAGAGATTCTTCGTCCGCCTGCGGCGGACTCAGAATGACAGAAGACAAAGCGTTTAGAGCGTTTAGATCGTTGAGATCGTTTGGAGCGGGGGAAACGGTAGGCGATGTGGGGTCAGATCTTCACACTTCACAAATCCGAAAATTGGGGTTATCTGCAATGCAGGAGTGTCAATGTGGAGTCGCCTATGGAAAAATCACAGAACGAATTACTCGGAAACAGTTCTGAGAAAACCAGGAGTGTGGGCAATGAGTCTGAAACTTTCATTTCAATTTGTAATTAGATGCAAAAATTATGTTACGATGTAGAAATTCATTTGTCAAAATCCGTATAGAGACTAAATACCTTACGGAATTGGAACCACGCTTGGGTTTTGTACCTCTTACGGAATTTTCCGGATTTCATGATATTATAATATGAACATTGAACTTCGAATTACAAACATAAATCCTTCAAGTCATTTTTTGCAGTCTATTGAAAAACTTTTGGGTTACTGTATATAAAAAATGATTATGTTCCACTGGCTCCGCATCTTTTATTGCCTCATTATCTGAATGAAGAGACAGAACGGGACCTTGCTTTATTACATGGACTGGTACTGCTTCGAGGAACTGATGAGCTATGGATTGTCTCTGATGTTATCAGTGAAGGGATGCAGGGAGAAATTGAAGAGGCAAAGAGACTGGGAATTCCGGTTCGCAGAGTTGATCCGCTCAGTCTCAAGGTATTAGAAGTTTTGTGAGGTTTATTGGATGGTCTCCAATTATTGCAATAAAATCTCTAATAAGAAGGGCTTTTATTATATTTGGAATGCAAATCGTGTCTCAAGAGGACACAAAATGCAATTTAAATATAATTTTCCTCTTGACAATGTTATATTATTAATGTAGAATGTGTCTTAGGAGAACACGAAATGCATTATAAAAATAACAAATTAAAAACATTGGGAACTCAGGCTGCTCATTTAGTTACCACACTTTATGAGCAAAATAGACCTATATTTTGCCTGAAGGAAGTGCAGAAGATTCTTCGTTTAGATGAAGTCTCTTCACGTAATTTCGTTCGCAAGCTTGTGAACAGAGGAGTTGTTACGCGCTTAAAGCCAGGACTTTTTATATTGGTCCCATTTGAACTGGGGAAAGAAGCTGAATATATAGGAAACCCCTTCGTTGTAGCCCGAGAGATTGTGGGTGGAAAAGATTACTATCTTTCCCATGTCACAGCTATGGAAATTCATGGAATGATTACTCAACCTCAATTAGTTGTTTATATCACAACTTTGAAACCGCGCAGGTCTATTACTGCACTGGGTATAGAATTTCGATTCATTCATAGCCAGAAGAGATATTTCTTTGGTTTGAGCGATCACTGGGTAACAAAACAAGAAAAAGTAAGAGTTAGTGATTTGGAGCGAACAATTATTGATGGTCTTAAGCAACCAGAATATTGTGGTGGTCTAACAGAAGTAGCTAAAGGGCTTTGGATGCGCTACCAAGATGTAAATATAAACCGACTTACCAGGTATGCAATAAGGATTGGTGTAGGTGCTGTTATCCGTAGACTCGGATTTTTACTTGAACTTTATAAGATTGGTAATTCTGAAGATTGGGAGATTCTTCGTTCACATTTAACAGAGACTTATGTGCGATTAGACCCGCTTTTGCCGTCTGAGGGGAAATTCCTGCGAAAGTGGAGAATCCAACTTAATGTATCTCCTGAAGAACTTCTATCTGTAGTGAGGACATAGCCAATGATACCCCAACGAAATCTTTCATTACTTTCTAATCGACTCGCCAGAGGAGGAGGGCGACGTATCCCAGAAACAGTCCTTGAGCGTGACTATTGTCTTTCCTGGTTTTTGATAGGATTATCTTATAGCCCTCTTAAGGATATTCTCCTATTCAAAGGTGGTACATGTATCAAGAAGTGTTACATACCCGACTATCGTTTTTCAGAAGATCTTGATTTTACCTTAGCAGAAGAATGTACTTTTGAGGATATCCAGAAGCATCTTGATATTGCCTTTAAGCACACACATTTATCCTCAGGCGTCAAACTGTATTTTAGCCATTACGATCGTCATACCCATGAAAATACTTATACCTTTTTCTTGGGATATGAGGGTCCCTTACCCGCTGTTTCTGGTAAGGAAGTTAAGGTGGATATTACAATAAGGGAAAAAATTGTTTATCCTGTTGAAGAGAAAATAATTCTTAGAGGATATGAAGGATATGAAGATTTACCTGAGGATGCAGCGATTCGTACTTACTCTATTGACGAGATAGCTGTAGAGAAGGTTGTTGCTTTATTAGATAGAGCACGTAACGAACCACGAGACCTATATGATATATGGTATCTGACTTCTAATCAACATGTGAATCTTGCTGAGTTAATCGAAGCTGTTGAAGAGAAGTGGAAATTCCGGGGCAAAAAATTAACTGATGTAAGGGAAGAATTTCTGCGTAAAGAAGCCCGCCTTAAAAAACTCTGGAAAATGCGTCTTTCCTCTCAAGTTGCTTTACTACCTGAATTCGGCCAAGTTTATCGAATAGTACAGCGAGAGCTTAGACAGGCAGGTATGCTGAAGCAAAGAAAAATCTGATTTTGTTATGTTAACTTCCTGCCCCTAATTTTAGGATATTGTTGTAACAAATATTAGTACAGAGTTCTTCTTTTGCCAGAGGCAAAAGAGGGGAGAGTGGGCGATGTGTGGTCAAATCTTCACACTTCACAAATCCTAAAAATGAACCCTCCGTTCAACTTCCACTTCGTAAGTGGAAGTAAAGATTGCCTGATTTATCCATTATGGTTAAATATCTATTGGCATATTATCTATTATAGATAAAATATAGAATTAAGGAGGAAAGATGCCAAGCTTAGGTGAAAGGTTGTGCAAAAAACGTGAGTCACTGGGATTAACCAGAGCCCAAGCCGCACGGATTACGGGTCTTGAAAACCAGCAGACTTTATACAAAATTGAAAAAGGGCTGCGAAAAGTTCAAATTGATGAACTTATAGCACTCTCCAAAGCCTATGCATTTGATGTGAATCTATTTTTGCTATCAGATCAGCCAACACAAAATGCAAATATATTCTGGAGGGCCGAAAAAAAACCGTCTAAACCAGTAAAGAAAAAATTCGAGTTAAAGTTAAAAATGTTTTTAGATAGGTTTATTCACTTACAGAAAATACTGGGTAAAGAGAAAATAGGAACAAAGTTATCAAATATTACGCTACAGTTATCTTCATTGGATGATGCTGCAGAAACAGGAGAACAGTATAGCAAAATGTTAAATCTTGGAGACCGGCCGGCATTGGTTTTCAAAGAGATTCTTGAGGAAGAATATAATTTACCCATCTTCTTCCTTGATATGCCTGATAGAACGTCTGCGATTTCGATAATAACATCTGAATATGCTGCAATATGTGTAAACAAAAGAGAGGTTGCCTGGCGAAGAAATTTTGATATTGCTCATGAATTGTTTCACATATTATATAAACAATTTCCGCCAAAAAATTGCGGCGGTCTTAATAAAGATACTCAGGAAATTTTTGCAAATGTTTTTGCCTCGGCCTTTTTACTGCCTCGTGTATCTATTGAGAAAGAGATTAAAAGACGCAAAGGGAAAACAAGATTAAGTATTATTGATTTAGTAGTTATGGCCTGCGATTATGATGTTTCATTAGATGCCCTACTCTGGCGGTTAGTAAATTTGGGATATTTAAAAAGAGATAAGGCAGAGGCAATAATGGAGTGCGATGCACTGAAACAATATTATAAAAATATTAGGAGATCCGGATTGGAAAAAATACCTTATATATCTAAAAAATATGTATGTTTGGTATTTGATGCATTCCGACGAGGATTAATCTCTGAAATGAGAGCTGCTGAATATCTTAATGTGACAGTTAACAAAATAAATAAAATATTTGCGGACATAGGACTTATGTGGAAGGACGATTCGGATTTTGAAATTACTATGTGATGCGGTTATTGTAATTGAGTCCCATAATTTAAAAATCTGGCAATACCTGCAGAATCGTCATGAAATTTTCATCAGTTCAGTCGTAAAAGATGAATGCCTTCATTGTTTCACCCAGGGAAAAAGACAGTTTATAGATATGGAAAAAGATATAAAGCGAGGATCAATAAAGATATTAACCCTTGAAAACTCCAGGAGAATAAGATTACCCTATAAATGTACTGAAAAGGCTCTAAGAGAATTTGAACGCGAGGCACTGCAAAATTTCGGCACCACAAGAGAATGTTAGAGGAGGAACAATTTACCAAATAATACTTGACAATGCTAAAAATATATATACAATTTTTATATGCCACAATGGATTAAAGCAAAGCGGATGAGCGCATTCACCTCACTGCCGTATGCGGGCAACCCGGCGTGGGTTGTTCTGGGCGCTGAAAACCTGTCAGAGCGTCAGATGCAGAAATTAGCCTATGATCTGAATCCGCTCTCTGATACTGCATTCGTGCTTCCCGAATCGACGAAAGAGGCTGATGTTTTCCTGCGTTTCTTTACCGGCTCCGGTGAGGTGAATTTTTCCGGACATGCAGCAGTGGCGACCTACTTTGCATTGAGTGGAGAAAAGATTCTTCCGATTCAGGAGCCCAAGACAACGATAAGGATGCGCACCAAGGCAGGTATTCAACAGGTGGAAGTGAGGGTGAAAGGTGATAAGATTACACGCACCACGGTTCTGCTCTCAAAACCCAATTATATGACCATCGACATCAATCCTGTAGCGGTCGCCAAATTCCTGGGTCTTACCCCAAGCGACCTTGCCGCCACCGGCCTGCCGTTCGATATAATATCCGTGGGTTTCTTTGATTTAATCGTACCCCTGAAAAGACTGGATGATTTGAGGAACATCCAGCCCAATTTTTCTTTAATGGACAGTTTCTGCACGAGATTGGGAATCCAGGGGGTAGTGGTATTCTGTATGGAGACGTTTGAAGCCGGGGACACCGCGTTTATGAGACATTTTGCTCCTTCACTCGGTGTTAATGAAGATCCCATATCCGGCGCATCTGCAGGAAGTCTTGGATGTTATTTAATCAGGAATAAATTGATTGAGCCGTCCAATTTTTCACGGATAATGATCGAACAGGGTTATCTCCAGGAACGGCAGGGCCGGGTCTATGTTCATATCGAATGCACCAGAGATCAGATCTTAAGGGTGAAGGTCGGCGGTAATGCGGTCCTCACCTTTACCGGCTATATCCTTACTCCAGAACCATAAATTACACAGAATAGAAATCTAATTTAAAATAAAATTAAAGGGGATTTTTCAGTTTTTTTTTGAATTTTTCTCTTGTTCGCTGATCAGGTGTTTAACGAATATCTTGACGATGGCGGGATCGAATTGATGACCGGCGTTTCTTTTTAATTCCTCGATTGCTTCTTTTTTTGTCATTGCTTTGCGGTACGGCCTTTTTGAGGTCATCGCATCATAGGCGTCTGCAACAGCGATTATTCTGCCGATGAGGGGAATTTCTCCTTTCATCAGTCCTTCTGGATAGCCCGAGCCGTCATAATATTCGTGGTGGGTCTTTATTCCTTTGAGTGCTTCAATCAATTCACTGAAGCCAGCCAGCATATAATAGCCGCGCATCACATGCATTGTTACTTCATTCTTTTCCTGACGCGTTAATTTTCTCGGTTTCAAGAGGATCTGTTCGTCGATACCGATCTTCCCAAAATCATGCAACAAAGCAGCGACTTCAAGAATAACCTTTTCGCGTTCGGAAAAACCCAGGTCATCGGCGATCTTGAGACAGTAGTCGGTCACCCTGAGGCTGTGTCCGTCACGGTAAGGAACCTTACTGTCGATCTCAGCTCCGATTTGTCTCAGGTCTTTTAATGCTTCCCTGGGGTTCTCCTGGAGAGTGGTGGCGACAACACTGAGGCAGCGGATTATTTCGTCGAGGTTAATGCTTTTATCGCTTTTTGGGTCCATACTTAAGTATAATAAATTTTTATTGATTGTCAAGTATTGCTTGACTTACTTCAAAAATTGGCTATACTAACTACCATGTTTACGGGATTTTCCGGTGGAGTCCATCCCCCAGAAAATAAAGACACTGAGAATTTAGCCATTGAAGTAATGCCCGTTCCCAAGAGGGTTTATATTCCTTTTTCACAGCATGCTGGTAAACCCGCAAAGCCATTGGTCGAAAAAGGGGATGAAGTGAAGATCGGAACCAAGATCGGAGAAGCTGATGGATTTATTTCGTCAGCGGTACATGCCAGTATTTCAGGCAGGGTTGTTGATGTCAGGTCCCACCCTCATCCGGTGCTCGGTTCTTCGCTTTGCTGTATCATTGAATCGACCGACGGCGAGGAATGGGAAAGTGGAGTGAAAGAAAAGAGTGATTACGAAAATTTATCGAAAGAAGAGCTTATTCAAATCGTCAGGGACGCCGGAATCGTGGGACTCGGCGGCGCCGCTTTTCCGACCCATGTGAAGTTATCACCTCCCGAGGACAAAAAGATCGACACCCTTATTATCAATGGTTGTGAGTGTGAGCCCATGCTCACTGCTGACCATCGATTGATGCTTGAATACCCGATCGGCATTATTGAAGGTGCACGTATTTTTCAAAAGGTTGTTGGAGCGGAAAAATTGATCTTCGGTATCGAAGATAATAAGAAAAATGCAGCGGAGATTTTAAAGAAAGAAGGTGTGGAGGTCCGGCTTTTGAAGACGAAATATCCTCAGGGTGCGGAGAAACAGCTGATTAAGGCGTTGTTGAATCGTACGGTACCAAGGGGTGGATTGCCGATGGATGTGGGTTGTCTTGTGCAGAACGTCGGCACCTGTTATGCAGCGTTTCAGGCGGCGAAGTTCCGCAAACCGCTTATTGACCGGGTCGTCACGGTGACCGGAGACGGTGTTAAGGAATCAAAAGTTCTCCTGGTGAGGATCGGCACCCGGATGATTGATATAATCAATTTCTGCGGCGGATATGTCAGTCAGCCCAAAAAAGTTATTTTCGGCGGTCCTATGATGGGTATTGCCCAGTATTCCGAGGAAGTGCCGATTATTAAAGGAACCTCAGGAATTCTTGTCTGGCTGGATGCTTACGAAGAAGAAGAAGGACCCTGTGTGCGGTGTGCGGCATGCGTTGATGTATGTCCTATGGGGTTGATGCCCACGGAGATTTATAAATATGTGAAGAACAAGAATTTCGACGCTGCCAGGGATTACGGGGTCCTTGATTGTATTGAGTGCGGTTGTTGCGCCTATGCCTGTCCGGCGAAGATAAAGCTTGTCCACTACATAAAATTCGGTAAGAGTGAAGTCTGGAGAAAGATGAAGAAATGAAAGAACTGTTCGTTGTTTCCGCATCTCCTCATATTAGGGGCAAAGGCAGTATAGACAGAGCAATGAAGCTCGTCATCCTCGCCTTGATGCCGGCTTTTGCTTTCAGTGTTTATCTGTTCGGCATACGGGCCCTTTTGATAACCCTCGTCAGTATTATCGTATGCCTTTTAAGTGAAGCGGTAATGCAGAAATTGCTTGGCAAAAATATTACAATAACCGACGGCAGTGCATTGCTCACCGGTCTCCTGCTGTCTTTTAACCTTCCACCCGGTGTTCCTCTGTGGCTGCCCGCGGTGGGAAGCATCTTTGCGATAGTCTTTGCAAAACAGTTATTCGGCGGCCTTGGTTATAATTTCATTAACCCGGCGCTCGCCGGCAGGGCGTTTTTGATGGCATCCTGGCCGTCGCTCATGACCAAGGAATGGCTTGCTCCCACAGGCGGTTCAATATCAGGCATTGACGGAGTTACAAGTGCCACTCCTTTGACCCTGCTCAAGAATCCGGCGAATTTCGGTTCTCCTGAGGTGATTATTAAACAGTTGAATGACATTACCACGATAAAGAATCTTTTTATCGGAAAAGTGGGTGGTTGTATCGGCGAGACTTCAGCTCTGTTCCTCTTAGTGGGAGGAATATTTTTACTTATTATCGGAATCATTGATTATCGGATAGTGGCGGGATATCTGGGAAGCTTTTTCCTGCTGGCACTGGTGCTGCCGACAAAGGCGAATATCTTCTTCCATCTCTTCTCGGGCGGACTTTTCCTGGGTGCCTTTTTTATGGCGACTGACTGGGTGACTTCACCGGTGACAAAGAAGGGGAGGTGGATTTTCGGTGTCGGTTGCGGAGTTCTCACCGTCATCATACGAATCTGGGGTGGTTATCCCGAAGGTGTATCATATTCAATCCTTCTTATGAATGTTTTCACGCCGGTTATCGACCGCTTCACCAGAGAAAAAGTATTCGGCACTTTGCGGTCAAAGAAGGAGGCTGTTAAATGACCAGTACAAAACAGATGATAATAATGCTTTTTGTCGTTGCAGCCGTTTGTTCCATAGTACTTTCTTTTGTTTATTCATATACGGAGCCGCGTATTGAAGAGACCAAAAAAGAGATGACGCTCGCCGGTCTCAGAGAGGTGATTGAAGCACAGGAATTTGTTGAGGTGCTGCCGGACACCCTGTGGCGGGCTCTGGACAGCAATGGTGAGTTTACCGGTATCGTCTTCAGGGTTTTTCCTCAGGGGTATGGCGGTCCGATTCCCATTACTGTGGGGCTTGACCGCAACGGTATCATCACCGGGATAAGAATCGCCAGTGCCGCCGAAGGTTTAAAAGAAACCCCGGGTCTGGGAGCGAAGATAACCGAACCTGCTTTTACCGGACAGTTTATCGGTAAGTGCGCCGCAGCGATCCAGATTAAAAAAGACGGGGGCGAGATTGATGCAATTACGGCGGCGACGATTTCCTCGCGGGCAGTGTGCAATGGAGTCAAAAACGGCATCGAAACCTATAAAAATTATCTGGGAACTCCAATCGATAAAAAATGTGTTTTTCGTGACGCCCGGGAATTCATTGAAATAATCAAAGATACACTCTGGTTTGCAACAGCCGATTCCGATACCCTGGGTATTGTGTTTATCGGCGTCACTCAGGGGTATGCGGATGATATTAAATTCATCGTCGGTCTGGACAGGAAAGGTAAGATCACCGGTGTTGAAATCCTCTACTCGAATGAGACGCCGGGGTACGGAGAAAGGATAAAAGAGAAAGATTTCCTCGATCGTTTCAAAGAAGGGATTCCTGAAGCGATAACCGGTGCGACGATATCATCACAGGCACTTATCAATGCGGTCAAAGAGAATATTGAAAGGTTCAAGGAGTATCTCAAATGAACAGATGGAAAGTTTTTACAAGAGGCCTGGTGAAAGAGAACGCCGTGCTCATTCTGATGATCGGCCTGTGTCCCGCCCTTGCCACCTCAGCGACTGTGCGTGATGGTTTCGGTATGGGAATCGCCGCCACTTTTGTGCTGCTCTTTTCCAATCTTATTATTTCAATAATGAGAAAAACGATACCGAATGAGGTGCGGATTCCCATATTCATTCTGATTATTTCCACTTTCGTGACGATCATCGATTACTTTATGCAGGCGTTTCAGCCTGATCTCTATCGCGCCCTCGGTGTTTTCGTTCCTTTGATCGTCGTGAACTGTATGATTCTGGGAAGGGCAGAGGCGTTTGCGTCGAAAAGTTCTGTTATCGATTCGGTCCTCGACGGTCTTGGCGTCGGCCTGGGATTCACTCTCGCCCTGACTGTTATGGGCACAATCAGAGAGATTCTCGGTAACGGCACATTTCTGGGGATGACGGTCTTTGGTGACGGTTTCAGAAAATCACCGGTGATATTTATGATTCTATCACCGGGCGCGTTTCTTGTGATAGGAATTCTGAAGGCGCTCATAAACAAATATATCAAAAAGGAGAATCAATGAAGAATCCGGCATTGATATTCTTAAGCGCCTTTCTCGTGAACAACATCGTACTGATGCGTTTTCTCGGATTGTGTCCTTTTTTCGGCGTTTCGACGGCTGTGGAGACGGCGACCGGTATGGGAATGGCGGTCATCTTTGTTATGACCCTCGCCGCCTGGATCACCTGGTTTATTTTCCATGCAGTGCTTCTGCCGCTCAATCTGGTCTTTTTGAGAACCGCGACGTTCATTCTTACGATCGCTTCTTTGGTCCAGCTCGTTGAGATGTTTTTGAAGAAATATTACAGGACATTATACAGCGCGATGGGTATTTATCTTCCATTGATCACCACGAACTGCGCGATTCTCGGTATTACCTTTCTCAATATCGACAATAAATTCAATTTCCTGAACGGGACGATATTTGCGATCGGTACAGGACTTGGATTTTCGTTGGTGATAATCACCTTCGCCGCAATCAGGGAACGGCTTGATCTTGCTCCCATCAATCCTTCATTACGCGGCTATCCGATTTCTTTCATTGCAGCTGCATTAATGGCGCTTGCCTTTCTGGGGTTTTCCGGCCTCTTTGGATTGACTTAAATCCAGCTGATGAATGTTTTTGAAGCGATAAAATGGCGCCGCAGTGTGCGCAGGTTCGCCGCCAGGAAGATCGAACGGCCGAAGATCCTGCGGCTCATGGAGGCGGCGCGTCTTGCTCCGTCTTCAAGCAATCGCCAGGCATGGCACTTTGTGGTTGTTGACGACCCCTCAATCATCGCCCGGATTCCAAAGCAGGTGACACCCGGAACAAAGGGAATAATCGATTGGATGGAACAGGCGCCGCTGGTCATTGTCGGCTGCTACACAAAAGCACTCACTCATTATGTGGCGCAACTGTTCGGCCATCAGAATCATCTGATCGACGTCTCGATCGCCATGACCCAGATATGTCTCAGTGCAACTGAACTGGGTATCGGCTCATGCTTTGTGGGCTGGTTTAATGAGAAAGAGCTTAAGAAACTTCTCGGTATACCCCGTAGATACCGGGTTGCACTTCTTCTCGCTCTGGGTTACCCTCTTGATGAATCCAGTGAAGAGGGGATCGCCGGTATCGCTCCGCGACCTCGCAAAACACTGGACGAAATCGTTTCATATAATAGATTCGGTGAAAAATTTTAATCCGTCTCGACTATAGAACAGGCAGATATTTTTCTATTTCATAATCAGTAATTACCTTGCGGTAATTATCCCATTCGATTTTTTTATTTCCGATGAATTCTTTGAATGCATGCTGGCCGAGCACCTCTTTCACAACTTCACTCTTTTCCGTTATCTGGATTGCTTCGATCAGACTGCCCGGCAGGGACCTGATACCTCTCTCTTCACGTTCCTGGTCGGTCATCTGATAGATATTGTCTTCAATCGGTTCCGGAGGTGTAAGTTTTTCTTCGATGCCCTTGAGTCCGGCGCGCAGTAAACAGGAGAAGGTCAGATACGGATTGCATGCAGGGTCAGGCGCACGATATTCAATACGGGTCGCTTCTTCTTTACCCGGTTTATACATCGGAACACGAATCAGGTCTGATCGATTCTTTTGTGCCCAGGAAATATAAACGGGTGCTTCATATCCCGGGATGAGTCGCTTGTAGGAATTCACCCATTGTGCAATGATGGAACAGATGTCCGGGCTGTACTTTAATAAACCGGCGATGAACTGAAGGGCTTGCTGTGAGAGAAAATACTTTCCTTCTTTAGCCCAGAAGATATTCTCTTTTTCCTTAAATAACGACATATGAGTATGCATTCCCGAGCCGTTCTGGCCGAAGAGCGGTTTCGGCATAAAGGTTGCGAACACTCCATTTCTGAATGCAATCTCTTTGACGGTAAGACGATGGGTCATCACGATGTCAGCCATTGTCAGGGCGTCCTGGAAATGGAGATCGATTTCATGCTGGGACGGCGCGACTTCATGGTGGGAGTACTCGACCTTGATTCCCATCTCTTCCAGGGTGAGGACTGTTTCTCTTCGTAAATCGATTGCTTCATCCCGGGGGATTAAATCAAAATAACCGCCGGAATCAAGGGTTTCCGGTCTTTCCGAATTTTTGAAATAGAAGAATTCCAGTTCAGGTCCGATAAAGAAGTTATATCCGAATTTTTCCTTAGCATAGGCGAGATTCCTTTTAAGGATATATCTGGGGTCTCCGGCAAAAGGTGTTCGGTCGGGATTAAGAATGTCGCAGAACATACGAGCCGTTCCTCTTTCCTTGGGGCGCCAGGGAAGCACAGTGAAAGTGTTGGGTTCGGGAACCGCAATCATATCACTTTCGTCGATTCTGACAAATCCCTCGATTGAGGAGCCGTCAAAACCAACCCCTTCTTCAAATGCTTTTTTCAATTCTTCTTTGGGGATTGTGAAACTTTTAAGATATCCCAGGATATCAGTAAACCAGAGTTCGATGAACTTTATGTTGTTCTTTTCAACAAATTCTTCTACAGCCCGTGCATCCATTCCATTCATTTCAACTCCCTATTTTTTTCTCTTTTTACTCTTTTTCTTTTTTGAGCCCTTTCTTTTCTTTTTGCCGATATATTCACAGATTGATTTGGCCTGGGTGAAGAGAAGGAGATAATCAGGACCTCCTGCCTTTGAGTCGGTACCTGACATATTGAAGCCACCGAATGGCTGGACTCCGACAAGGGCACCGGTGCATTTTCGATTGAAATAGAGATTACCGACATGTACTTCTCTCTTTGCCTTTTCTATCTTCTTTCTGTTCTTTGTATAGACGGCGCCTGTTAAGCCGTATTCAGTGTCATTCGCCAGTTCTATCGCATGTTCAAAGTTCCTGGCGCGGGTTACGGCAAGAACCGGTCCGAATATCTCTTCCTGGAATATCCGGTGTTGCGGCTCAATGTCGACAATCACCGTAGGTTTGATGAACCAACCGTCACCCGGCGCAGGTTCACCTCCACAGATGCAGTTGCCTTCGGATTTGCCGATCTTGATGTATTCCAGTATGGAGTTGTAGGCGGTCTCGTTTATAACCGGACCCAGCCAGTTTTCGTAATCTTTGACCGGCCCGATCTTTATCGCCTCGACTGTGGGAATGAATTTCTTCATAAATTTATCGTATATCTTATCATCGAGGATCAAACGGGAACAGGCAGAACATTTCTGTCCCTGGAACCCGAACGCCGACGTTCTTACACCGGCGACGGCACTGTCGATATCGGCTTCAGAATCGACGATGATCAAATCCTTACCACCCATTTCAGCAATCACCCGTTTTATCCACTTCTGACCTGGCCTTGTTTTGCCTGCCTGCTCGACAATATAGAGTCCCACTGCCTTTGACCCTGTGAAACAGATGAATCGGGTCTTTGGATGTTTGACCAGATGGTCTGCTGCCGGTTTGCCATGGCCGGTCATAAAATTAACAACACCTACGGGTACCTTTGCTTCTTCAATTATTTCCATAAACTTCGCTGCAATAGTAGGGGAATCTTCTGATGGTTTCATAATGACAGTATTACCGGCTGCAAAGGATGCCGTGGTCATACCGCATAAAATCGCAAGAGGAAAATTCCATGGTGCAAGTACAAGTCCTACACCAAGAGGTATATAGATTTGTTCATTCCGCTCGCCCGGGTACTGGATAACCTTTGCTCCTTTGTCATATCGTAATGCTTCACGTGCATAATATTCGCAAAAATCAATCGCTTCGGCGACGTCGGCGTCTGCTTCCAGCCAATTTTTGCCCGATTCAAAAACCATCCAGGCGGCTAATTCAAGACGCCTTTTACGCATAATTTTAGCAATTTTAAGAAGATAGTTTGCCCGTATTTTCGCCGGCGTAAAGCGCCATGATTTAAATGTTTCCAGGGCGACCTCCATTGCTTTTTCAGCAGTAGATATATCGGCTTCTTGAAAAGTTCCAACAATTTCACCCTTTTTTGAAGGGTTGTATGAATGAAATTTATTATCTAATCTAATCCTTTCACCACCTATTATGATACTGTATTCTTTCCCGAACTGGGCTTCTACTTCTTTTATTGCTTTTTCCATCTTTTTCCTGATTGACGGTTTGGTGAAATCATTATATTTTTCGTTTCTGAACGGTTTCATTTGACCTCCTTCTGGCTCATTATAGTCAGAAAATTATTCAAGTCAAGGAGATGATTCTTGACTTTATCCGCATTATGGGTATAGTTTTTTATGAAGAAAAAAGTATTTATTTTCATAATCGTCATCCTTCTGATTTCGTGTTCGGCGATTAAAGAACGCCTGGCAGTCAAAGAGTGCAAATTTTCTCTTCAATCAGTGGCGCCCCACAGTTTCACCTTTAAGAACCTGAAACTCGATTTCAAGATCAAAGGTGAGAATCCCAATAAGGTTGATGCGGTTCTGGACAGGCTTACCTACACATTCTTCGTCAATGATCAGGATGTTTTTTCCGGCACGACAGGGAAAGGGATCAAGATACCATCAGGCAAGTCCACGAGTTTCCTGACCACGATCACCTTAGAATACAGTAAGATAGGCGAAGCATTGAGTACAGCGATTAAACTTCAAAAGGCTTCCTATAAAATAAAAGCAAAGGCATACATCAATACAATTATTGGTGAAATAAGTTATCCGATTGAACTTGAGTTAAAAAAGTAGAATAAAAAGCCGGTCCACGGATTATCGGTCTTATTCACCTCCCTGGTTTTGCACATTTTTTGTGCAAAAAACCACAAATTTTGTGCTTTATTCAATTTTTCCCCTGAAATTTCGAGATATTTTTCTGGCACAGAAATTGCACTATAATCCAGCAGAGGTGAATTATGAAAAACTATAAACTCCTTTTTTACCTTCTTTTGCTTACCAGTCTGTTCCTGCTTGCGGGCTGCTGTTATGATGGAGCAGACAATGAACCGCCTTCTGTTCCGGTCGGGCTGCGGTCGATCACCGGTGACGGCGAGGTGCTGCTTGTGTGGTATGAAAACACCGAGCCGGATCTCGCCGGGTATCGCATCTACCGTAGTTTGACGCCGGGCGGTTATTACTATGAGATAGGAGAAACAAATCTTGATTACTTTCTGGACTTCGGACTTGTCAACGGTGAAACCTATTATTACGCGATAACCGCTTTTGATATTCATGGAAACGAGAGTGACCTTTCTTACGAAATAGTATATGATACACCGCGTCCTGAGGGGTATGACGAAAAACTTTTTGACTACACAGAATATCCAGACTACGCGGGCTGGAATTTCAGCGCTTATTCAATCGTCGGATACGACCATCCTGCCTGTGATTTTTATTTCGGGTATGACGATTATAATGAAGCATTTTACTTTTATGTCGCAAGACCAGGAGGGTTGATTCAGGATTTCGGTTATACCGAATCTCTGGATGAGATAACCTATGCTCCGGAAAACGGTTGGTCATCAACCGGCATAGTTGAGGCGATCCTGGGCCACACATATGTATTCTGGACATGGGATAATCATTTTGCGAAATTTCGGGTAACTGCAATCGGGTCGGATTATGTGGTCTTTGACTGGGCGTATCAGATCGACCCGGGTAATCCCGAGTTGGTGATTAATAAATAAGAGGAGGTCAAGATGAAACGTCTATTATTATTATTATTAGCCGCCATACCGTTATTCGGTTTCAGTGTCAATTTCATATTTTGTGATTATGACTATTATGAAGATGAATACTGGTATGACGAGTACTGGGATGATTACTACTGGTATGACGGTTACTGGGTGTATTATCCACATGGATACTACTGTGTACATTATGTCTGGTGGTATCCCTGGTGGTGGGATTATTATTGGTGGAGGGCACATTGGTGCCATCACTTCCACTGGGATTTCTTCTACGGTGGATTTTATGTGGTATGGTATGAAAACGGCTGCTGGTGGTTCAGGCCCAGATACGGCAGATGGGTGAAGTATAAACTGCCCTATTCATATTATGAAATAAGACACCGTGCCAGAAAACATGGTATCTATCTACCGGAAAAACCGCCGCGCGAATTGAATATACCGTACAAAGAGCACGAAATAAAGAAGCTCATTAAACAGAAAGATCCTGAGTTGTTCAAGAAGGTAGAGAAGAAACATAAAGACGGCACCCTTGAGAAAATGAGAAAAGAATATGATACCAGGGTAAAGCAGGAGATTGTGAAGAAAAATATCGAATACAAGAAGACAGTTAAGAAAGGAAATTATACAAAGGATTTTGAGAAAAAGGGGTATGATGTTAATAAATGGCAGAAATCTTCTGAGGATAAACATACCAAAGATTTGTATTATAAAAGCTCGTATGATGACGATGAGCGCAAGTCGCACATCGTGAAAGAGAAGAAGAGTAAGCCGACGCTCCGGAAAAAGGGTTCGTCCGATGAACACGATGATCAAGAGTATTATAAAAAGAAGAAGCCCAAGAAATTCGTCTACGAGAGTTATGAAGAGAAGAGAAGCCATAAATCGGATGGTGATGCCGGTCCTTCGAAATATAAGAAGAGTAAATCTTCCTATAACGACAGGAACGATCGGGGATATAATTCCGATCATCATAAAAAGAAGAGGTAAGTCATGTTACTCACGACTTTACTTGCATTACTCACTTTATACAATGGTGCGCCGGACATCGAGATATGGGTTGATCGGGACGAACCCGTTTATCAGGCGGGTGAAAATTTGAAAATCTTTTTCCGCGTTGACCAGGACTGCTATGTCGCGATCTATGATATTGAGGTCGGGGGGAGGGAGACTCTTCTCTTTCCCCCTGAACAGGAGGACGGCTGGGTGGAGGCAGGTCATATTTATGAGCTGCCTCCTGAGAACGCCGATTATGACTATGTCATAAGCGGTCCTGAAGGGGTCGAAACGGTCATCGCACTGGCTTCGACCGAGCATCCACCTGTACTGGACGATGAAGAAGAGAACATCAGCCGGATGAGTTTAAGTATTCATATTGAAGAACCGGAACCGGCAAAGCTGCGCATTGTCTCGACTCCGACATACGCTCGAATTTATCTGACCAATGTAGAAACCGGCGAAAAAGAATATATCGGCAGAACACCGCGCACCATGGTTATAAGACCGGGTGAATATATCGTGAAAATCAAAAAGCCGGGTTTTCATTCATTGACGCGCAGGATCTGGCTCGAACCGGGCGATCGACGCAGGGTTTTTGTCAAACTGATTCCCTATTGACATGAGCAGCAGGTTCATTATAATCAAGGAGTAAATTATGAAGAGATTGATGATATTGATATTGATCGCGGGTTTAATGTTTGCGGTAAAACCGGTGCCGCGGAAAGACCATAACAAAGAAAGCAAACAGAAGTCCAAATTCAGTATCGAATCAGTTATAAAAGAACTCAAAAAGATCGTCGACAAGAAAGGCGATAAAGAAAAGGATGATCACTTTCAGGACGCCGATTCCAATGGAGTAAACGACCAGCGTGAAGATGATTTTCAGAAGATAAAGCAGTTGAAGACGAAACATAAGGACAAGGACTCCAGGGGGACCCAGAAGAAGACCGTGAAAAAGAAGTCAACGGTCAGTCCCAAAAAGAGTAAAGAGAAAAAAGACAAATAGAATTCAGTTAAAAGAGGTCTTTAATCGCTCTCCAGAAGATACGCGGGGAGGAGTAGAGCACCTCTTTTACTATCTCCCGGACGTTTATGTCCCGGGTTGTTTTACCTTCAAAGAGCTTTTTACCGATATTAAAGATGATTCTGTATTCTTCATCATTTAATTCTACATAAATATTCCTTATTTTTAGATGATATTTTATCTCTTTTAAAATCTCCCTTTTTATCTCCGCTTTGAAATGGTCTTTTTTTCCTTTTAATTTCAAAACCGCATTTCTGCCGGCGATGACCCCGGATTTTATGCCGTTCGCGATACCGGCGCCGCTTAAAGGGTCGGTGAAACGCGCGGCGTCGCCCACCAGGAAGAAGTCGTCACCGGAAAATTTTTTCAGAATTTTAGCCGGAACTCCGCCGAATACCTTTCTTTTGGTTTTCGCTTCGGGAAATTCTCTCTCGATCCATTCATCGAGAAATTGTTGCGCTCTTTTTTTTGTTTTCAACGGAGAAATTCCCAGTCCGACATTCGCCGTGTTGTCGGATTTGGGGAATATCCAGGCATAGCCGCCCGGTGCATAGCAGCTGCCGAAGATCAGATATGCATAATGGGTGTCGACATTAATATCCTCGAGGAGATATTCAGCACATACCTCGATTTCGTTTAAACCCAGACGAGTATCGATTCCCTTCCAGGAGCCGACACGGGAGAGCACGCCGTCGGCGCCGATTAAGAATTTAAATCTGTATTCTCTGATTTGACCTGATTCCCTGACAATAACTTTATTGTTTTCTACACCTATCGCTCTGGTCGATTTCTTGATGACGGCTCCTTTTTCTTCGGCGTATTCTGCCAGTGCCGCATCGAATATTGTGCGGTCCAGAACCCAGCCCACGTCGGGATATTCTATCTTGAATTCTTCGTGGTCCGGGCCGCGGATTATCGCACCTTTAAGCCTGCGGGAGATCCATTCGGGTTTGATGGAGAGATAATCTTTGATTGTACTTCTTGATAGACCTTCGGCACAGCTCACCGGTGTTCCGATCTTTTCGTGTTCTTCAATCAACAGGACAGAGGCACCGCTTTCCGCTGCAGTATAAGCAGCGGCGCTGCCCGCCGGTCCTGCGCCTATTATTACAATATCAAAACAAGGTGTTTTCATTCGTCTTTGAGATATTTTTTACCTTTTAGATTTTCAGGCATATATTCCTGCTCCACTTTTGCATCGGGATAATCATGGGGATATTTGTAGCCTTTGCCGTAGCCGAGTTTCTTCATCAACGGGGTCGGTGCATTTCGAATATGCAGAGGGACCGGTTCAGCCAGGGTCTTGAGGGCGTCTTCTTTTGCGGCTTCATAGGCAAGGTATATTTTATTGCTCTTCACCGCCTTTGCCAGATACACGACACATTCAGCCAGGGCAAGGTCTCCTTCAGGCCTGCCGATGAACTCGACCGCTTCTTTCGCCGCAATTGCGACGACGAGTGCCTGGGGATCGGCTTCGCCGATATCTTCAACCGCAAAACGGACCAGACGTCGGGCGATGTAGAGAGGGTCTTCACCTCCTTCGAGCATGCGCGCCAGCCAGTAAAGTCCGGCATCCGGATCAGAACCCCTTAGTGATTTATGGAGCGCCGAGATCAGATTATAATGCTCTTCTCCTTTTTTATCGTACTTCAGGGCTTTTTTCTGGACTACATCTTCAGCGGTTTTGAGGTCGATATAGTTATCTTTTGCCGAGAGGGTGCAGAGCTCAAGGGCGTTTAAAGCGACTCTTGCGTCTCCGTCGGAAATATTTGCGAGAAAATCAAGGGCTTCAGGGCTCAATTTGAATCTATTCCCCAGTCCTTTTTGTGAAGTCAACGCCCTTTGAATTATTTTCTTCATATCTTCAAAAGAAAGAGGGCGGACCACATAGACCTTCACCCGGGAGAGCAGACTCGAGTTTAATTCAAACGAGGGATTTTCAGTCGTGGCTCCGATAAGAATGATTGTTCCTTTTTCCACATAAGGCAGGAACGCATCCTGTTGTGCTTTGTTAAAACGGTGGATCTCATCGATGAATATTATTGTGTCCGTGTTATATAATTTTTTGCGCTCCTGCGCTTTGCTCATAAATTTTTTTATTTCGGCGATACCGCTTGTGGCGGCGGAAAAAGAAACAAATTCGGCTGAAAACTTTTTGGCAAAGAGTCGGGCGATGGTGGTCTTGCCGCTTCCCGGCGGACCGAAGAGAATCATCGAAAATAATTTTCCTTTTTCAATCTGTTTTTGAATGGGACAGCCCGGACCAAGAAGATGGCGTTGTCCGAGTACTTCATCGAACGTTTCCGGTCTTACACGGTCAGCTAAAGGAGTTCCTTTCATTGTTATCTTTAAAACATTATTGTTGTAAAATCAAATATAGATAAAAGAACGGGATGGTGAGGATCAATGAATCCAGACGGTCCAGAAAACCACCGTGTCCCGGGAATATCTTTGATGCATCTTTCAGATTGACCTCTCTTTTCATTCCCGATTCAAACAGGTCTCCGATGGTCGCCATCGTGCCGATGCCGAGAGTGATCAACACCGTATCCAGGATATTGAAGGAAGGCACCCAGAGTCTGCTGAACAGGAGGGTGAAGGGATATGTCAGGGGGAAGGCAAGGAGTGTTCCTTCCCAGGATTTCTTCGGACTTATCTGTGGAGCGAATTTATGTTTACCGAATCTCGACCCGCTGAAGTAGGCGAATGTGTCATATAACCAGGTGAGCAGCAGCGGTTGTAATGCAATACTGAAACCCATCTTTCTCAGGGGGATGATGGCGGAGGGAAGTAAAGAAATATATATGATGCCGAAGATTGCGGCGGTTGCCTCAGCCAGGAAATTCGGTTTACGGCGGGAACCAGGAAAGCGCATAATGGAAAGGAGACATACGAAGACGAAAAATATCGCAAACGGCAGGAGAAGCGGGACTTCATAGTAGATGAGCAGGGGGATTGAAAACCCCGGTAAAAGCACGGCGAGGGTATGGGGATATATGTCTTTACGGTGCCAGAATCGGAAATATTCATTGGTTGCAAAGGCGATGAAGAAGATCAGCACGATCGCCAAGAGCACCGTATCGAACCAGAGCGCTCCGATGGTGATCCCGGCGAGTACCATCCCGGTTATAACCCTGTTTTTTAATTCCTTAGACTGCACCAAAAAGCCGTTCCCTTTTTTTGAAAGATTCAATCGCCTTAATATATTCCTTTTCTTTGAAGTCGGGCCAGAGGGTTTTTGTGAAATATATTTCTGTATAGGCGATCTGCCAGAGAAGAAAATTCGAAACCCTTTCCCGTTTTTCCGCACCGGTCCTTATCAAAAGTTCGGGCTCAGGAAGTTGAGGATCATACAGAAATCTGGCGAAATATTTTTCATCAAATTCATCAAGGTTTATATGTTTTTTTCTGTCTTCCAATAATATCTTCTTGACGCTGTCCACGATTTCACTTTGACCGCCGTAGTTCAAGCACAGGGTCAGCACAAGTCCTTTGTTGTTGCGGGTGACGGACAGCGAATCATCGAGGGCTTTTTTCGCATTGGGGGCGAGTTCTTCCAGTCTGCCGATGGCGTTTATCCTGACCTGATTCTCGTGCAGTTCCGGCGTTTCTTTGATGAGCATTTCTTCAAGCATCGCCATCAGGGTGTCGACTTCTTTTTTCGGTCTTTTCCAGTTCTCGGTCGAGAAGGTATATAAGGTCAAAAATTTTATATTCATTTTCCGGGACGCCTTGACTATTCTACGGACCGTTTCGACGCCGCGGCGGTGTCCGACGACGCGCGGCAGAGCCCGTTTTCTCGCCCACCGTCCATTGCCGTCCATTATAATGGCTACGTGTTTCAGTTGCTGCATCGTCTATTATATCATAAAATATTATGGAGTCAATAGCCCTAAGATCTGATTCCTCTACACTACGTTTAGATCGTTGAAAGCGATGGAGAAATGGGAAATGGAGAAACGGGGAAATGGAGAAATGGAGAAGGGGGGAAATGGAGAAACGGGGAAACGGAGAAAGGGGGAAATGGAGAAACGGGGAAACGGAGAAAGGGGGAAATGGAGAAGGGGAGAAACGGGGGATTCCTTGATTTTTGAATAGGTGATTTTACTCATAAAAGTGCTTGACATAGCCCGACTTTTTGATATAATCATATAATGAAACAACCGATCGATATTATATTTATTTCGAAAAAACATAACTTTTTACGGAGTATAAAACTACCCGGTTATCTGCTGACCTTGCTGTCATTGGTACTTGTAGGAATAGTTGTTTTCACCGTGATTCTGGTCAGCTATAACACCCGGGAGATTTTTATCGAATTAAATATTGCCAGGAGTGAAAAAGAACATAATCTTTTACTCCATCAGCTGGACTCATTGAACGCCTTGATAGATTTTACCCATAAACAATTTGACAAATATATCGCCCAGGACAACAGGGAACGTACTTTCTGGCAGATGGCATATATTCATCCGGATATCTGGTCCATGGGTGTCGGTGGTGAAAAGCCTCTGCTGGATGAAAAGTATTTATCCGGCAGGGTGCGGGAAAGACTTAATGAAATGTATGAAGTCCTCGATGTCTTAAAAGGAAAATGCTATTTGAGAAGTTCAAGCCTTAATGACATCGAGGCTCAAATCAAAGGCAAAATCACATTATGGTCGCATAAGCCATCAACCCATCCTGTACCGGGAAGGCCTCTGGGGTCAGGTTTCGGCTATCGTGTCGATCCAATCGACAAGAAGACCATCAGAATGCACTGGGGGGTTGATATCGGCGCACCCACGGGTACGGACATTCTTGCCACCGGCGACGGAGTCGTATCATATACCGGCTGGCGTAAGGGATATGGTTTGACCGTAGAGATTGACCACGGTTTCGGTTTTAAAACACGCTATGCACATTGCAGCAGTATCGTGGTGCAGAAAGGAGATATAGTGAAACGCGGTCAGACAATCGCCAGGGTCGGTTCCACAGGAAGAACGGTCGCGCCCCATCTTCATTATGAGGTCCATGTATCCGGAGTTCGTGTCAACCCTGTGCCGTATATTGATCTGGCGAACGTCGTCTTTGATTAATATCCCGCCGCGGAAAATCCTGATTGTTTTATTATTCGGAACTTTTCTTTTTTCCGATTCATTAACCGTCATTGCAGTCGGCGATATTATGATGGGTTCGACATATCCGACAGCCGATCTCCCGCCTCATAGAGGTAGGGAGTTATTTAAAAATCTTGATTCAATCCTGCTCAGCGCTGATTTGACAATGGGTAATCTGGAAGGAACTTTATTAACAGGAGGAATCTGTACCAAAAAGGTGAAAAAGGGAAGGTGTTATGCCTTCAGAACACCGCCTGATTTTGTACAGAATCTGGTGGACGCGGGTTTTGATTTTATGAATCTCGCCAATAATCATATGAATGACTTCGGTGCCGCGGGCATTGCGTCGACAATCAGGGTGCTTGACAGCGCCGGGATCAAATCGGGTGGAGCGTACGGTAAAACCGCTGCTTTTGTGATTGACAGTTTAAAAATAGCCGTACTCTGTTTTTCCACGTCACCGAACACCAATACAATCTTTGAGATTCAGGAGGCACAGCATAAGGTTGCTGAAACAGCGGCGGCGAACGATATCGTGATTGTTTCTTTTCATGGTGGAGGCGAAGGGTCAGCCTATTTGCACACCCGTGATACAATGGAGTATTTTCTGGGCAACCCGAGGGGGAATGTCGTCGAATTCGCTCATGCAGTGATCGACAGTGGAGCGGATTTTGTTTGGGGACACGGACCTCATGTTCCCAGGGCTCTTGAACTTTATAAAGACAGACTCATCGCGTACAGCCTCGGAAATTTCTGCACCTGGGGGTTTAATCTTCGGGGTGAAAAAGGATATGCTCCGCTCCTTAAGGTGGTTCTGGCGCCTGACGGTGGATTTAAACACGGAAGGATTATTTCCGCGATACAGAGACCATACGAACCGCTGATGCTCGACAGCCTTGATCAGGCGGCGAAGCTTATCAAAGAGCTGAGTGCCGCAGATTTTCCCGACTCCGCACCCGTGATAACAGAACAGGGGATGATTCTTTCTTTTCACAACACCGGCAACGATTCTTTGAAATTCAAAAAAGACAGTTATTAGAAACCACCGATGATCTCTGTCCGGGTCGCATAAGTTGCTTGACCTGTAAAGATATTTTAGTAGAATATATTAAACGGAGGTAATCATGCAAAATTTGATAGTCTTGCTTTTATTGGCTAATCCCTGGAATTGGACATTCGTCGGCCCGAGAGGCGGTGAATTTTTCTGGGCACTCAGCCATCCTGATGCAAACAATTTCGCCGCCGCTCTTTCAATGGGTGATGTGTGGCGTACGACCGACGGCGGAGTGAACTGGGAACTGTCTTTTGAAAACAGTCTGCCGGTCGCCGGAATGTTTTCTTCGCCGAATGCCGGCATAATCGTTGATTACACCGGTGAGGTATGGGTGACTCTTGACGCCGGAGTGAACTGGACGAGTGTATTGACGACCAATCATTTCCACGCAGCGAGTTTCGACGTCATCGACACGGTGATTTATCTCGCCGACAGCATTCCTCCCAGACTCTGGCGCAGTACAAATTCCGGTTTGACCTGGCAGGTTATTACTGTTTTTGATTCATTATATAGTGTTGACCAAATCGCACATATCCCCGGTTCACCCAGTACTTACTGGCTTGTAGGCCATACTCAGGATAATGACACTCTGGCATATATTTACTTTTCCGGAACCTCTTCTTTCGTTGATACGATAGTCGCCGGAGAAGTCGATGATTTTCAGGAGAACCCTGCTGATATCTGGCATACACTCATCGCAACGGATCACGGAATATATCAGGCAACTTCTGGAACAGGTCCCTGGGTGCAGCTGGCAGAGCCTTTTGCCTATGGACTGTACCAGCCGATAGATATTGAATTTACCGGAGACGATACCATCGTCGTCTCAAGTATGTTCAATCCCGGTATATTCAGGGGTGTGAGGATCGCCGGTGTCTGGATCTTTACCCAGACCGAAAACCGGGAAGGCTGCGGCTATATGAATTTCGGCGGCGCGACCACACTCTACTGCGGATCCTTAGGAAGTGGTGTTTTTAAATCGACTGATGATGGGAATTCCTGGACTATTCAGGACGGTCTTTATGGACATTTACTTTTAAGCGCCGGTGCCGTGAGCGAGATTATAGATTCCACTTTTTACTTCATCGGATTCGGAGGAAAACCGTTCAAGACCACAGATTGGGGGACGACCTGGACACCGCTTTCCCACAATTTTCTTATATACGGTTCTGCCATTGAAGTCGCTCCGACCAACCCCAATTTTCTCATTGTTTCCGCAATGGACATCGAGACGGTCGGCAGCCCGCCGATGACGATATATCGTTCAACAGACGGCGGCACCTCGTGGTCACCGGTCGATTCAACTTATGCCGCGGCGGATTTTCTTATTACAAGTAATCCTGATATAATTATGGGAATCACGGATACAGTTGTGATTCGTTCCACATCAGGCGGTAATGGCTTTTCACCGGTTTTGACGGCTGCAAACAACTTTTATAATCTTACAGGAAGAGATACGGTCTTTGTTGCTTCCCGAGACTCGACATATGTCAGTTATGATCAGGGAGCGACCTGGTCCTTCCTTGTTGATCGCGGCGGTACGTTGACCTATGATAGTATAAGAGATATACTCTATATTGTTGCGGAACAGGGTTTCTACACTTTTGATGTAAATACCGGCACACTTGACAGCCTGTCCTATAACTGTCTCACCGCTTCGGTATCACCGAACGGCAATCTCTATTTCTTATTTGTCAGTGATACTCTACGCATCGCAAGGTCTTTCGACGGCGGCAATACAATAGAAGAAGAAGTTTTCCCGATACCATTCTCCCTTAGTGGAGGAATCAAAGCCGGTGATGACGGTGTTTTCTGCTACCAGGGGATCAGAGGTCTGTGGGTGAGCAATGATATTACTTCAGGCGTTGCTGAATCGAAAGAGGAGGTTTGCGCCGGTACCCTGACGTTTGCTCCGACAATAATCAAAAAGACACAGAACGGGAAACTGCGGTTGACGCTCAATACAAACCAGCGGGTGGAGCTGAATATTGTTGATCTCACAGGTAGAAAGATAGAAGAACTCTACAATGGCAGACTCGAAGCCGGGACCCACGAATTCAATCTTTCCGCGGAAAAGCTTGCGAACGGCGTCTATTTTATCCTATATGAAACCGCTCAGAACAGAGCTACAAGAAAATTTCTTGTGATTAAATAACCGAAAGGAAAGGATCTTTCAGGCTATTGACTTATAGAAAAATCCTGTTATAATACGGCTATGAAAAACGTCGCTGTTCTGGGTGCTACAGGTCTGGTCGGTGAAACAGTCATAAAAATTTTAGAAGAGCGGAATTTTCCGGTGAAAGAACTTTTTCCCTTTGCTTCAACCAGGAGTGAAGGACAGCAGATAATATTTAAAGATACGGAAATAGGTATTTACACTGAGATCGATGATTTTCTTAATCAGGTCGATATCGTCTTCGGCTGTCTTGATGCTCCCCTGTCACGCGAACTTATTCCCAGGTTCAAAGATAAAGCGGTGGTGATTGATAATTCAAACGCCTTTCGTATGGAACCCGATGTTCCGCTCGTCGTGCCGGAGGTCAATCCGGAAAAGATAAAAGAACACAGCGGTTTGATAGCGAATCCCAACTGTTCGACGATTCAGATGGTTGTCGCATTGTATCCACTTCATAAAAAAGCAAGGATAAAGAGGGTATTCGTGGCGACCTATCAATCGGTTTCCGGCTATGGAAAAGGTGCGGTTGAAGAACTTCAGTATGAGATTGAATGTCTCGGTATGAATGAAGAGATAAGAAAATATGAAGACAGTGTATTTCCGCTTCCGATCGGCAATAATGTCATCCCTCAGATCGGTGGTTTCAATGAAGAGGGGTATACTACTGAAGAGATGAAGATGGTGAATGAAACCCGTAAGATTTTCGACGACCCCACCATTAGTGTTACATCGACCTGTGTGCGTATCCCGGTCTTTATCAGCCATAGTGAAGCGATATCGATTGAATTCGAGCAACCCCTTTCTCCGAATGAGGCAAAGGAGATTCTGCGGGAGGCTCCAGGGGTGAGACTCTTTGAAAAAGAAGATAAATACCCGGTGCCCTATCATGCTTCAGGAAAAGACCTGGTTTTCGTCGGAAGGTTGAGGAGGGACCTTGCGTTTGAAAACGGTCTTGCGATGTGGGTCGTAGCCGACAACGTTCGCAAAGGAGCGGCACTCAACGCAGTGCAGATCGCCGAACTGTTGTAATCAGAGGAGTTCATTTTCCGGTGATTCTTATCAAAAAAAATATGGAGGACGGTTTTTTTTGAATAGATGAATATTATAGGCTGGGCAGGTATTGTCATATCCTTGGTCTTTATTCTGGTTGCGGCACGCCGGAGCCTGCCGTTGGCGCTTTTTTTAGGCGCAGTCATTCTCGGTTTATTCACGCTTCCGGTTCCGGAAATCTTCAAGAGTATTCTTCGCACCCTTTCAGACCCTTCGATTATTCTTCTGGCGCTGGCAATGGGTGTTATTCCGATGATCGGTGGAGTGATGAAACAGAGCGGCCAGATGGACGACCTCGTCAAAAATTTAAGGATCGGAAGAAAAGGGCTGATGGCTCTGTCACCGGCGATTATGGGGCTTCTTCCTATGCCCGGCGGTGCATTGCTGTCCGCACCGATTCTGGAAAAAGGCGGAGAGGGTGTTTCTTCGGAGCTGAAGGTTGCGATAAATGATTGGTTTCGTCATCTCTTTGTGATGATATATCCGCTCAGCTCCGCGCTTATCGCTTCCGCGAAAATTTCAAGCCTCAATGTCTACACAGCCGCCCTTTATCTTATGCCGACATTCTTCTTCGCGCTGGCGCTCGGATATATCTTTTTCATAAGAAGAGTGCACGGTTCCATCACTTATACGGAGGAATTTTCACTGAGAAGATTGATTATACCGCTGGGTATTATTCTCATTGCACCGTTCCTTGATTTTACCTTAAAGAAGATATTTACGCTTCCGGTAAAAGAACTGGCGACATTCATCGGGGTGAGTGTCGCCTTTGCTTTTTCCTGGAAATTGAGCACGGTTGAACTGAATATAAAGAGTATTGCAAAGAGGATGAAACCCTGGAATTTTACTCTGATCATTCTGGGGATGTTTGTTTTTTTACATATATTTCAATCATCAAATGTCGCCGAACTTATCGCGGCCATTCCGCTTACACCCGCCACCCTTTGTGTGGTAAGCGGTTTTATTCTCGGGTTCGCCACGGGCAGGGTGTTGCTGCCGGCATCGATAATCCTGCCGGTGTATCTGACCGCGGCACCGATGACCCCGGTGATCTTCGCGATTATCTACACGAGTATATTTTTCGGTTATGTAATATCTCCGGTCCATCCCTGCGTGGGGGTTTCCCTGGAGTATTTTAAAGTGCCATTAAAAAATTTCTTTCGGCTTCTATTGATTCCCACCTTCATAATCTTTATCGTCGCTTTGATGATCTCTATTTTTTGTATTTAATCGCTTGACAAAAAAAATTAAGAGACTAAAATAGTAATAACAGAGACAGAAAATGTTTGCGCTGCTTTTTTTAATCTCTCAATTTTACAGTGATGAACCCGCGGGTTATTTCAGAACCCCCGTATTTACTGCATACGGAATAGTCGTGACCGATGATCATTATTCGACGCTGTATCTTGTCAGGAAGAACACCTTAAAGAAGTTGGTCGAGGCGCCGGGGTGCGGTCGATATTATACCGTGTCAGGTGACGGGCGGCTCATCGGTTTCAAATTGATTTCAGAAGACGGCTTACAAAGACCGGCGATATATGATTTGAAACAAGAAAAAACGAAACAACTCCACGGCCCTGTTTTTTGTGCGGGGCAGGTGTCATTTTCTTATAATAATAATATAGCATTTACAATCGGTGAACAATTTTTTCTGCAACAGGATGATGGAACGGACAGCTATTTGATTGGTTATTATTCAAATCTTGCTCCGGTATCACCGGATTGTCGGTATGTGGTTTATAATGATGAAGATGACAGGCTCTGGGTTCTTCGTTTAAGTGATGGAAAGCGGGTATGTATCACCGACCATAAAAAAGGCTGTTTTGCACCAGTCTGGTCAAATGGCAGCCGGTATCTTCTTTATTCAAGCCTTGACGGTTTTATCAAGGTGTATGATATCGTCGAACAGAGAACCTTTGATATTGATCAGGGCTATAGTCCGGCATGGTCGTTTGATGATAAATATATAATTTATTACAAAACAAAGACTGATGATCATCGATTGACCGGCTCTGACTTATTCCTTGCAAAGTTTGACGGCACTCAGATTATTCAATTGACCGCTACTCCGCATATCCTGGAGATCGATCCAAAATTTTATAGTAAAGAGCATATCATCTTTACGGTCTATGACCGGAATGAAATTTTTACTGCAAGGATTTTTCAGGATAAACTGGTTGATATTGAATTACTTTATCAAAGAAAAAATCCGCTGTCCGTCAATCATGCAGCCGTGAATCCCGACTACAGAATGCGCGACTCAATCGATGTGCCCTATCTTCATCAGGTCTATGATGTCCCGGACTGGTTTAACGGACACTGGGCGTGTGCACCGACAACCGCAATGATGGCGATCGCCTATTATTATAAACTGCCTTACTGGGACTGTTCCTGTTCTCTGCCGTATAATCATACCAGCCATTATGGGCGGTATATCTGTGAGCGTTACCACTACTATGAGGTTGACTATAACTGGTCAGCCCAGGACCCGAGCGGTAACTGGGCAGAGGGTGGTTACGGTTATATGTGGTATGACACAAATCGTCCATACACCCATATGGCTCTTTATTTGAATAATCACGGGCTCAATTCCTGGCGGGACGATTCTCCCACCTTCAATGAAACGGTCGCTGAACTTGATTCAGGTTATCCGTATGGAATGTGTGTGGGATTGACTGCAGCTGGTCATCTTGTGCTTGCCGTGGGTCAGGTTTTAACCTGGCACACGCTTATTTTCAATGACCCCTACGGGAATAAGAACACAGCCGGTTATCCGAGTTATGACGGAAAGTATGCACGATATGATTGGCCCGGTTATAATAACGGATACGAAAATCTGAATAATGTTTACTGGTGTGTCGGAGCAAGGGGCGGGTGGGAGATCGCCGCAGATACGATTGTCGATGATCTTCAATTTAACAGCGGTTTTTATCTTCATACAGAAGAGCCGTCTTCAATGGCATTCTGGTGGGACAGATTAACCGGTTTTCAAGGACATACATGGTGGACATATACCACGGCTGCAGCGGGTCAGGACACCTGCTATGCAATATGGACACCGCACTTAGCTGTTGCCGGCGATTATGAGGTTTTTGCTTATATCCCTTCAACCGACGGCCAGGCAACCGGGGCTCGATATCGGGTGTTCTATAACGGCGACAGTCAAACAGTCGTTATTAATCAGGCAAACTATGTGGATCAATGGGTGTCACTGGGTGTATATCCATTTGATACAACCGGTGGATATGTGTATCTTGGTGATGCGACCGGTGAGCAGGGGCAGCACATCGCCTTTGACGCAGTGAGATGGAGTTATCAGGGGGCAGGGGTTAAAGAACGTGCCGTTCTGAAATCAACCAGAGATTGGATTATTACCTTCGGCACCAACCCGGTAAGGGATAATATAATTTTAAGGCTTAAACTACGTACGGCAAAAGAATCTGTTTTTTCAATCTACAACAGTGCTGGAGCTTGTGTGTATAAAGAAGAAAAAGGGTTTTTAAATAAAGGTAATCATATTATTAAAATAAATGTCTCGACATTCAGCGCAGGTGTTTACTTTATTAAGGTAAAACTCGATTCCCAGAACACAATCAGAAAGATTATAATTTTATGATTTTTTCCAGGGTGTATATTTTGTTAAACTCGGCTTGAGTAATCAGTCTATCGTGCAAAAAGTTGTGCTGGTAAGATAGTTATTGACAAGCGGTAAGAAAAGAGGACAGGTTGAAAAAGGTTGACTTTAGAGTAAAGTTAATTATAATTCAACATCGGGGTCGTAGTTCAGCCTGGATAGAACGCCTGCCTGTCACGCAGGAGGTCGCGAGTTCAAATCTCGTCGGCCCCGTTTTTTTATTCCCTATCCATCTTCAGGTTGACAGAGTATTATTTTGCCGTATACTTAGATGAATGTTTTTTCTTATTCCCGTCGGTAGTGAAGAAGGTGTAAGAAGACTGCCCTATCTCACGATCGGTCTGATCGCCTTCAACACTCTGATCTATTTTATAACAAGTATGGTGCTCAATAATCAGGTGCACCGGTTGAACCAGATAAATCAGCAGCTTTTTGATATTGAATCAAAATATATGTACCGTATCATCGAAGAAGATCCGGAAATGCTGCAGCACGGCACAATTGATCAACTGCGTGAAAAATTCGCCGATGACGGGATTATACCGCTTGAGAGCGAAGACTATACACGCTGGCATTTGTTATACAAAGATTATAAAAGACAGCGGGCTGAACTTGTATTTGAGCGCTGGGGATTTGTTCCGAAGAGATTTGATGTTCTTAAAATACTTTCATCAATGTTTATTCACGCAAATTTCTTCCACCTGTTATTTAATATGTTGTTTTTATGGCTCGTCGGATGTAATATTGAAGACGATTGGTCGTGGAAGCTTTTTCTCGGATTGTATATATCCGCCGGTATCGTCGCTTCGTTGATACATACGGCGGCTTTTCCTCACAGTGAGGTGCCTCTTATCGGCGCTTCGGGCGCCATCGCCGGGGTAATGGGTGCGTTCATGATACGACACTACAAGACAAAGATCAGGTTCGCCTACTTTTTATGGTTCTTTTTAAAACCATATTATGGAACATTCTCGATCTATGCGGGTATTGCATTACCCTTCTGGTTCCTGCAGCAGATCATCGGTGCGAGCTGGAGTGTGGAAAGTGGTACAGCATACTGGGCGCACATCGGCGGTTTTGTATTCGGAACCGGGGTCGGTGCTGCAATGAAATTTTTCGGTCTTGAACAAAAGTATATCGCTCCGATGGTTGAAGAAAGTTTTGAGAAGTTGAAGGTTTCTCCGAAGATGAAAGAGATCTATAAAAAGATGGACGCAGGTGATACCGCGGGAGCGGTTCCATTGTTACTTACGATATTGAACGAAGAACCGCAGAATTTTGATGCCCCACTGATGCTCGGCAGGATATATTTTGAAAAAGGACATCTGGACGACGCCGGTCTGATGTATAGCCGGGCATTACAATCCATTATTCGGCTTGATGATATAGAACTGTTGATATCGACCTTTGAAGAGATGGAAGAAAAAAAACTGGTTGATAAAATCAACGAAAAACTATTATACGAACTCGCCGGATTTTTAGAACGACACAAAAAATACCAGCTGGCGGTCAGGGCATTCGGTTTTTATATCCAGCTCTTTCCTCAAAGTAAAGTAAGACCCAAGGCGATCTACCGAACCTATATTCTCTTTAAAGATCGGTTGAATGATCCGAATATGGCGCAACGCGCCTACGCCTTTTTGAAAAAAGAATACCCTGACTCTCCTTTTTAAGGAAAAAATACTGACTTGTTGTTTTTTTAAATTTGTGTATAATTAAGAGTGAATATTGTAAAGCAGGTGTTGACGACGGTTGAGAATACCATCAAGAAATATAAGATGTTCGACGGTGTGGATTGCGCCGTGATTGCATTCTCCTCAGGACCTGATTCAGTCTGTCTGCTTGATGTTTTACACAGAATTTACGGCGGAAAGATAAACTTCCACCTTGTTTATATAAATCACGGTTTGCGGGCGTCCGAATCTTTAAATAAAGAGGAGAGGTTGACAAAAAGATATGCGGAAAAATATAATCTGGATTATAAAATAATCAAAATTAAGGTGAAGAAGACCGGAACCGGTATCGAGGATGCGGCACGCCGCAAGCGATACGACGTCCTGCTCGATTATATGGAGGCAACCGATTGCCGGCGGATCGTGCTGGGACATAATTGTGATGATCTGGTCGAGACCTTTTTGATGAATATGATCAGAGGAAGCGGGGCACGGGGTCTGCGTTCAATCCCGGCGGTGCGCCTTCCTTTTGTAAGACCATTAATCGATCTCAAGAAAGAAGAGATTCTTGAATATTTAAGAAAAAAGAGGTTGTCCTTTACACGCGACAGGACAAACCGAAGTATAATTTATCGAAGAAATTTTGTCCGGCGCAGAATAATTCCGGAAATTTTGAAGATAAATCCGGAGTTTCATAAAACCATAAAAAAAGAGATTGAAATACTGAAAGAGGATGATGATTATCTTGAGAGGGAAGCGGAAAGGGTTTATCGTTCCGCGGTTGTGGAAGAAACAGACCATATTTCCCTTGACATCAAGAAAATTCTTCGGTATAATTCAGCGGTTACCAAACGTGTAGTGATGAGAGTGATAAAAAGATTACACGGAGACCTGAATGGTTTTGAAAGTAAACATTTCGAAGAGATTCTGGGTCTAAAGATCAGGGAAAGCGGTAAAAAAATAGATCTGCCCAAGAGACTGTACGCCCGACGGGAATACGACAGGATTACGATCGGGATTGCGCGACCGGCTGACTTTACGTTCATTCCGCTCGACGTTGATAAACAGGGGAGTATAGCAGCCGGTGATTATCTGCTCAAGTTCCGGGTGGTTGCGGAATTTTTGTTGAAGCGGCGTAAATCCAATGTGGAAGTTTTTGATCTTGATAAACTTGAACTACCGCTTTTTTTACGGAACAGAAAAAGAGGAGATTATATTGAAACAAAGGTCGGAAAGAAAAAATTCAAGAAGATATATAATGAATTCAAAATTCCCCGGCATAAGCGGGACAGAATGCTTTTACTCTGTGATCAAAAAGGGGTTTTGATGATTCCCGGATTTGTGCGTGCCTATCGGGCGTTTATCGACAAAAAGACAAAGAGATTTCTGGTGGTGGAAGTTGAATATACTGGTTAAAGAAAAGACAATCCAGCAGCGGGTGAAAGAACTCGGCAGACAGATCAATAATGACTATCGGAACAAGACACCGATACTTGTCGGGGTTCTGAAAGGTGCGTTTGTTTTTATGGCTGATCTGTTAAGGGAGATAGATATCCCGGTTGAGGTCGATTTTCTTTCGATCGCCAGTTATGACGGCAGGGAATCAAGCGGCGTCGTACGCTTGAACAGTGATCTCTCTTTGAACATCGAAGACCGTGATGTGATTCTAATCGAGGATATCGTGGACAGCGGCAGGACGATCAATTATATCATTAAAAATCTGAAGACACGTAAACCGCGGAGTTTAGCTGTCTGCACTTTACTTAATAAGAAAGAAGAACGTATCGTCGATGTACCTTTAACCTATGTCGGTTTTGATATTCCGGGTGTCTTTGTGGTGGGTTACGGCCTCGACTATTTAAACAGATATCGTAATTTAAGAGACATTGGAGTACTGAATGACAGGTAAACAGCCAGTTAAGAAACGAGCGTGGCAGACCGTGATAATCTGGTCGATACTTATTATCGCCGTATACGTAATCGTCTTGCAGTTGCTCAATCGAGGGGGCAAGGCGGTGGATATTCCTTATTCGATTTTTTTACGTGAACTGCGGCAGGACAACGTATCCGAGGTTACCATTACGGAGAAATCCATCAGGGGTAAATTCAATACGTCGATTTCATATCAGGACAGAGGGAATTTTTCCGAGTTCACGACCCTCATACCTTTTGAGGATCCGCGGCTTGCGGATGAGTTGGTCAAGCACAATGTAGAGGTCGTCGCAAAACAGAAATCAGGCTGGGGCAACATTGTGATAAATATTGTACCCTGGCTTCTGTTGATCGGCGTATGGATTTTCTTCATCAGACAGATGCAGTCGGGTCAGAATAAAGCACTCGGGTTCGGACGCAGTCGGGCAAAGGTTATCCTTGAAAATAAACCGTCTGTGACGTTCAAGGACGTAGCCGGTGTTGAAGAGGCGAAACAGGAACTGCAGGAGGTTATCGAGTTTCTCAAAGAACCGAGGAAATTTACAAGGCTCGGCGGCAGAATTCCGAAAGGAGTTTTGCTTCTGGGACCCCCTGGTACGGGCAAGACCCTGATGGCACGTGCCGTCGCCGGTGAAGCAAGGGTTCCTTTTATGTCAATCAGTGGTTCAAACTTTGTCGAGATGTTTGTCGGAGTCGGTGCTTCGCGTGTACGCGACCTCTTTGACCAGGCGAAACGGAATTCACCGTGCATCATCTTTATCGATGAAATCGATGCAGTCGGAAGATTGAGGGGAGCAGGACTCGGCGGTGGTCATGACGAACGGGAACAGACCCTGAACCAATTGCTGGTGGAAATGGATGGTTTTGAGGTGAATGAAGGAATTATTCTTATGGCGGCGACGAACAGACCTGATATTCTTGATCCCGCACTTTTAAGGCCGGGACGTTTTGATCGGGTCGTGGTACTTGATCGACCAGATGTGCGTGGAAGGATGGGAATACTCAAGGTGCATACCCGTAAAAAACCGCTTGCTGAAGATGTGGACCTTGATGTCCTGGCACGCGGTACCCCTGGTTTTTCCGGAGCCGACCTCGCCAATATGGTGAATGAGGCGGCGCTTCTCGCCGCACGCAGGAATAAAGAAAATATCACGATGGCTGAGTTTGAAGATGCGAAGGATAAGATCCTGATGGGGGTTGAACGGAAGAGCCTTTTGATTTCCGACGATGAGAAGAAATTAACTGCATACCATGAATGCGGTCATGTGCTTGTTGCGAAGTCACTGCCGGGAATGGACCCGATTCATAAGGTGACGATAATCCCCAGAGGTATGTCACTGGGAGTGACCCAGGCGCTGCCGATCGATGAACGCCGTACCTATTCAAAGTCCTATTGTAAAAACCAGCTTGCATTTATGCTCGGCGGCAGGGCGGCTGAGAAGATCGTGCTCGGCGACCTTTCGACCGGAGCGGGTAATGATATTGAAAAGGCGACAAAACTCGCCCGCAAAATGGTCTGTGAATGGGGGATGAGCGATCGTTTGGGTCCCCTTACCTACGGTGAGAAACAGGAAGAGATATTCCTGGGTCGGGAAATCGGTATGCATCGGGATTATTCTGAAGATACTGCCCGTGAAATAGACGAGGAAATCAAGAAGATCATAGAAGAAGCCGAACATCGGGCTGAGCAGATAATAAAGAAAAATTTGAAAAAACTCAAGAAATTAGCCGGCACCCTGCTTGAAAAAGAGATCCTGACCAGTGAAGAGATTGATAAAATATTAGGAGTCAAACGTGCCGAAAAAAGAGCAAAAAAGAAATCCCGTAGTTAAATCCCGCGATAAAAGAAAGGGGAGTAGGATGGACAAAAAAGAGATTGAGAAGGCGGTGAAGATTATCCTCAAAGCGATTGGTGAGGATCTTGATCGAGACGGCCTTAGAGATACACCGCGACGCATCGCCCAGATGTATGAAGAGATATTTTCCGGATTAAAAAAGGACCCGAAGAAAGAGCTGAAGACATACACCGCCAAGAATGAAGATGAGATGATAATCATCAAGGATATTCCTTTTTATTCGGTTTGTGAACATCATCTGCTGCCTTTTTTCGGAAAGGCACACGTGGTTTATATCCCCAAAAGGAATAGAATCACGGGTTTTTCAAGTCTGGTGAGGGTCATCGACGTCATGGCGAAACGTCCCATTGTTCAGGAGCGTTTGACGCACGAGATCGCCGATTTTTTCATGGAACATCTTAAACCGATGGGGGTACTTGTGGTGATTGAAGCCGAACATCTCTGTCTTTCCATGATCGGTGTAAAAAAACCCGGGACCCTTACCGTTACTTCAGCGATCCGCGGGGCGATGAGAAGACCGGCGACCCGCGCCGAGGCGTTTTCCCTGATAAAAGGAAAATAGACGAAAAAAATGGTTGTTGATTAATCTACTGGATTCGACGCCATTTCTGCACTTCACCGAAAAGTTTTGATTCCTTGGCAAACTTACGGATTACCAGAATACCGTCACTCTGCAGGGTGAAGTAGACGTCCTTATACTCGATAGAAGTAATGTTTCCGTCCATATCTACTTTTTTAATTAAATCTTTTCCTTTCCATTTATTCGTTCCCACCGGCTCGATATCACGCCATTTTATGTCGTTCTCGGCGAAACCGAGATAATTGAGGATGCCCGCAGGTTTTATCAATTTCCCGTGATACATCTTACCGACGACCTCGACCTGCACAATGGTTCCTTCAGCGTCATCGCCGAATCTCTCCCACTGGCCGATTATCGGATCTTCAACACAACCGAACAAAAACAGTAAAAATAAGACCGTAAATATGATTCTTCTCATTTTATACTCCTCCTCTTTGCTTGCTTAAACATTACTAAAAATTTATTATAGCCGTAAAATAAAATTAGTCAAGAATTTTTGTAATTTTTTTTTGTCAAAAGAACCAATTACTACTTCAGCAACACCATTTTTCTAATTTCACTCAAATTTCCCGTATTGAAGCGATAAAAATAGACACCGGCTCCGACATTGTTACCAGCATTATCCTTACCATCCCAGGTAACTTGATTGAATTGTTTGATATACGAATAGTCAAACCGTCTCACCAATCTCCCACAAACATCGTAAATTTCCAGATTAACCCTGCTGTTACCGGTTAGCTGGTATTTGATTTTCGTGGTCCAGGTGAAGGGATTTGGGGAGTTCTGAAACAGAACACAATTCAAACCCTTCACTTGAGAAGCATTTTCCGCAATGCCTGTAAAGTCCTGGAACATACCCCAGATGCGCATTGTATTTGCCGGCCGTGCACCCAGGCTGTCAGTAAACCCTGTATAGGTGATCAGAAACTTATTAAAGCCTTTTGTTAAAGCCGGCTCAATCTGCAAATTAGCCTGATCTGAAACGATAAATGTATCTATTACAAAACCCGAAGGGTTTACATAACAACCGTAAATATCTGTATAATCACCATTACGCCAATCCTCCCAGATTACACAGTAATTCTGACCGTCAAATTTAATCTGGGGAGCGTATTGACAAGAAGGTGCGGTACATATAGCAATAGCATTGGTATCCAATACAACTCCTGCTGTATCTACACGGGCACCGTAGATATCAACATAAGCATAGCCGTTACGTTGATCTTCCCAAATAACCAAATAATTTACACCATCAAAGGCAATTGACGGATACCATTGTTTATAAGAACCCGTGGCAATTGGTATTGAGATCGTATCTAAAAGCACTCCTGTAGTATCAATACGTACCCCATAAATATTAAAAGTACTTTCATGGGTCCCGTAATGCCAGACCACAAAATAATTCGTGCCGTCAAAGGCAATTGAGGGATGTCTATCATAATATACACCATTTGAAATTAAAATGACAGTTGTATCTAAAACTGAGCCTGTTGTATCTATTCTAACTGCACAAATATCATTGTTGTATTCCCATGCAACAAAATATCTTGTACCGTCAAATATTATTGATGGGTTATCGCCACCATTTGTAAAGACATCAATTGTATCTATAACGGTCCCGGCGGTATCAACCCGTACTGCTTTGACACCGCTACATACTACTAAGTAATTAGTTCCATCAAAAGCAATCACTGGATTAGCTCCTTCAATAAGAGGAATCCCGTATGGTTCTAAAACTGTCCCGAGAGTATCTATACGAGTTCCATATATACAGGAAGACGAACTGTCACGATAATCCTCCCAGACCGCGAAATAATTTGTACCGTCAAATGATGCTGAAGAAAAGCGCCCCGGATATGCTGACATGGATAAAAGAATCGACACAGTGTCGATAACAACTCCTGAGGTATCAACCCGTGCACCATAGATTTCATCATCACTGAATTGACCTGTATGCCAGGTGATAAAATAATTTTCACCATCAAAGGCGGCAGCAGGGCTGCCAGCAGTATCCGGTGATACAACCATTCCCGAGGGGTCTAAAACTACTCCTGCTGTATCTACACGGGCACAATAAACTGTAGTATAATCTGACCAGACAACAAGATAATTAGTACCGTCACAAGTGGTTGATGGATTATAACCCCGATCAGATGATATCATAATGCTATTGGTATCTAATAGGACTCCTGCTGTATCTACACGGGCACCGTAGATATGAGCACCAGAACCACTGCCGTCCTGCCAGACGACAAAATAGTATGGATCACCGAATGTAACTGAACAATAGGATTGATCGCCCGGTGCGGTACATATAGCAATAGCATTGGTATCTAATAGGACTCCTGCTGTATCTACACGGGCACCGTAGATATCATCCCATGTCCCCCAGACAACCAGGTAATTGTTGTTGTCAAAAGAAACAGATACAGAGAGGCATTCTCCTGTGGCTGATATTAAAATGCCATCAGGGTCCAAAATCGTACCATCAGGACTCACCCGGCAACCATAAATACCAGCTGGAACTCGCTGATCATACCACACTACGAAGAAGTTTGTGCCATCAAAGGCAACAGCAGGTGTAGCTTGCAGGGTCGCTGGTATCGCAGAAATCTCAAACCCATCAGGATCTAACACAGTTCCATTTGTATCAGTGCGCGCACCATAAATATCGCCGCCGAGACCCTGGCGAAAATCACTCCAGGTGATAAGGAATACACCATCTCCATAGGCAATGCCAGGTGTGCATGGAAGATACCCAGCTATTAGGACATAGTAGGATACAAATATACCTGCAGAATCCAATAAAACACCTTCGGGAGTTACACGACAGCCATAAACATTCAAATAACCACTGTCTTCATAATGATAGGGTATTCCATTACGCCAGTCAAACCAGACCACAAAATAATTCGTACCATCAAAGGCAACCGCCGGATAACTTTGACCAGAAAAGGCGGAAATATAAGTAAGAGTGGTGTCGAGTAGAAATTCATTATCCTGTGTAAATAATAGAAATCCACATGCCGTACTCATAATAATTATTACGCTAAAAACTTTCATAATTTTCACTCCTTAAATTTCAAGAAAAAACAATCCGCAGCATAATTTGCTATTTTATAATAACGAACTTTCTTGATACCTTTTCTTTACCCTCCCTGAGGATAATAAAATAAACACCGCTGGATAAATTTCTGGTATCTATCTTCTTTTGATGATAGCCAGGGAATAGATTCTTTTGCTTTATTAGTTGTACTCTTGTACCAGCCGCGTTATAAAATGAGATTGTTACATTACCTTTATGAGGTACTCCGTAGCTTATGACAGGATCGCTGCTGAAGATTGTAGGCATCTGCGTAATGCAGAGGTGGTCTGGTGTGATGTTTTTTGAACCTATAGACTGCTCGCCACCTCCTCCAGCAACAATCTCACAGATTGTCTGAGAAGGAAGATATTGGGAATAATCAGGTGTATTATGGTATCTTGTAACAGTTATCTTAATGGTGCCGGTGGTTTTGGGGATGACGTAAAAAGTTATCTGACCATTGGAATTTGTAGCACCAACTTCATAAATATCATTCGGTTTATTCAAACAAACCTTGGCATATTGTAACGGAGCAGGCGGGAATGTACCGGCGTCTTTCACTGTTACTGTAAAGTCTGTCGGGACTCCTTGAAAAATGGTACCTGGATGGCTGACAAGGAAATTCCCTGGGACTTTTGTCCAGGCAGGCGTCGTTGGTGAGCCGAAAAGATTTGTGGCGTAGCAAACCCATCTATGGTACTCATCGGGCCACCACATGTGACTTTTTGCCTGAGCTAAAGCAACACCGATGCGTTCACTACTTACTTCGGGGGGTGCCGGTCCTACATGGGGAGAGAAGAGTAACACATAGTATTCTCTTTGAAGACTATGCGAGTAGCTACTCAAACTGTATCTTGTATGTTCTATAGAAGCACAAGCACCGACTGGTAGATCGGTATCATAATCTCGATAGCGTGTAGTAAAAGACTCGGCTATACATTGAAGAGATGGATCATCAAAAAATCCGGTATGACATCCTATACAATAATGTATAAAATAATTATTGCCGTTGGTTAACCAGTTTAATCCGGCTCTATAATAATCCGGTGATGGTGGTGATGTCGTGTAGTAGTAAATTTCGTGTGGTGGATTTTCTGTATTTGTAAAGAACCCAAGGATAGAACCATGAGTTTGTGCATGTGTAAATCCTTGTTCACCATCAATTACATTGAATGCCTCGTACGCGGTTGGGTCTGTGTATATAAAGTGTGTAAAATGATCAGGAAACTCATCAATAGCATTGCCCATTGGCCACGTACTTTGATTTATCCATTTAACATCATCAAGGGCATTGATATTTGCTGGTGACTTTTCATAATTCAACGCTTTATAGCACCAATTACTGACTTCTTGAGTATCTCGGCATAGGATTCGCCCTACATAGACTTCAGGGAATTGGTCAACATCATCATTCATTTCACCCCATACCGCATCACCATCAGCATTCCAATCACCGTCGAGTGCACAGAAATAATGATCGCTCGGGATAGTATCATAATGTGGTGGTTCTTGAGGAAGAACGTCAACACAAAAACACCTTCTTGCTGGTAATTGATGAGGTATTGGTGTATTGAATCTGCTGTCCATACCACCCAGAATAAAATAGGTTCCGCCGGCGTTTGCATAACAATATTTAATATAATTTCTAATTCGTTCAGCGTCGTCTCTACCTGAAAACCGATTATAAATCGTTGTTGGCGAAATTATGTTAGCACGAATGCCCTGATCAGTTAACCAGTCCACATAAGGTTGAAATAGATTAAAAAATACTGAATCAGTAATTATCATTGCAGGAGCCGCCGGGAATGGTGCAAGTTGTCCTATTTGATTCTCTTCAACTATTGTTGGCTTTATATAATATGCCGGAATTTCATCGTCATTCATAATAACATTTCTGAACATAGCATCGTATATTAATTGTTCGAATTTACCTCTGATAGATGGTCGGACTTCAGGTAAGGTATTTGTACCAAAGGCTATTTCAAAGTTGATATGAGATATAATGAGTAACTGTTTTGACTTTGGCCGATATTGAAGAGGATGAACCGCAATCGTCACAATACGTGCACCATCTATGACGCCTTCATTGATAACTTCAAGGAAGTTAGCAGGATATTTGTTATCCGAATTATAGATTAATGTATCAGGGGGAACCCAGGGCACTGTTTCACCAGAGATAACTGGTGGTTGTATGGGATAAACAAGAAATTGTCCAGGAATTTCATGAGCATTATGCTGTTTGATTATCAGCGACTCCACTTTAGCATTTGGTGGAATAATGTAGGTTAGATATACTGCCGGCAACTCAGGTGTGCCTGGTTTACCAATAAAAGTAAACCCTTTTGCCCTTATCCGATCAAAACCATTCTCTTTATAAAAAGAGAATTCTGTAAGAGAATAATCAAGCGTATACCCCCCCCCCTCAGTAGTGTAACTGAGATAAACATTAATAATGCAATTTTGATTATACGTATCATCTCATCTTCCTTTCTATATTATGTTGTGCTTATTTACACAAAACACCAACCATGTAAACTCGTAATTACTGCGAATTACCTTACCTTACATAATATTATATAAAAATACTTAGAAGTTGTCAAGAGATAATGAAAAAAGAGAGGAGTTAGTTAATTGTAAGCTTGACTTTTTTTACATTTTAAATATACTGTCGGTATGTTATCAAAAATTATTTCATGTGCCACATTCGGTATCGAGGGGTATCTTGTAGATGTTGAAGTGGATTTAACCACAGGCTTACCCGGTTTTACTACAGTGGGATTACCGGACAACGCGGTAAAGGAATCAAAAGACAGGGTGTATGCAGCGATCAAGAACGCCGGTTTTAGATTTCCTTCCCGGAAGATTACCGTGAACCTTGCACCTGCGGATATAAAAAAAGAGGGTTCAAGTTTTGACCTGCCTATTGCAATCGGAATATTGTCCGCATCTCAGACCATCCGCAGCGCCCATCTGAGACGTTATGCACTGCTCGGTGAATTATCCTTAGACGGCACACTCCGTCCTGTAAAAGGAGCGATCTCTGTTTCCCTGGCGGCGAAGGCGAACAAACTTGACGGCTTGATTATACCGCGGGCGAATGCTAAAGAGGCGGCGATCGTCGAAGGCATCGATGTTTACGGCTTTGACAATCTGGTTGAAGTCGTTGCTTTTTTGAACGGCGAAATGGATCTTCAACCGACTGTCGTGGATCGGGAGAAGATATTCGAAACGGTTTCCCGATACCCGGTGGATTTCGCCGAGGTGAAAGGTCAACACCATGCCAAGCGCGCTCTGGAGATCGCCGCAGCCGGGGGTCATAACATCCTGATGATCGGTCCGCCGGGTACGGGTAAGACCATGCTCGCGCGCCGATTGGTTACAATTCTGCCGAAGATGACGCTGGATGAGGCTCTGGAAACGACCAAAATTCATTCAGTTGCCGGAGTACTTTCAATGAACGATTCATTGGTCGGCACCCGTCCTTATCGGGCACCCCATCATACGATTTCCGATGCCGGAATAATCGGGGGTGGGCATGTGCCCAAGCCGGGTGAGGTGTCCCTGGCGCACAACGGTGTGCTCTTTCTGGACGAATTGCCTGAGTTTCACAAAAATGTGATTGAGGTGTTGCGTCAACCCCTGGAAGATGGTTCAGTGACGATCGGCAGAGCAAAAGTGACCCTGACTTATCCGGCGAGATTCATGCTCGCCGCGGCGATGAATCCCTGTCCCTGCGGTTATTTTACTGATCCTTATCACGAATGTCGCTGTACTCCTCAGCAGATCCAGCGCTACCATTCAAAGATCTCAGGTCCTCTTCTTGACCGTATCGATATCCATATTGAAGTACCGTCACTCAAATACGATGAACTGAAATCGACTCAATCGGCGGAATCATCCGAAAAAATCCGCAACAGGGTGAATCGGGCGCGGGAAGTGCAGATTGCGCGTTACAATGGAAAGAAGAAGGTTTATTGCAATGCCCATCTCGGTTCAAGAGAGATCCGAAGATTCTGTGCGATCGATGATGAATCACAGTCATTGCTTAAGACCGCGATCCAGAAGTTCGGGCTTTCTGCCCGTGCGTACGATAAGGTTTTGAAGGTGGCGCGGACCATCGCTGATCTGGAAGGAGAAGGAGATATAAAGGTCCAGCACGTCGCCGAGGCGATTCAGTATCGTTCCCTCGATAAAAACGTCTGGCACAGATTGTAAAGAGAGCAGAGTAGAATCAGAACGACGTAAGGCAGACGGGTTTTTCGTCAGGTTTGGACACTACCACAAGCTGGTATCCTTGACAATACTAAAAATATATTTATAATCAGTTAATTGAAGATTGTTGGTTAATAAAATACAGATAAAAACGGTGTGTAAGAAGGAGGATTTATGAAGAAGATTATAATCGTGGTATGTGTACTTCTATTCTACAGCTATGCTGCACCACCCATGTATAATGACTTTGTCTATATTGAGGCGAACGGCAGTGCAATCACTGTGAGCGGCGGACATGCAGATCCCTGCGTCGTTGATTGGGACGGCGATGGACTGAAAGATCTTTTACTGGGTGAATTCACCGGCGGCAGAATTCGTTTCTATCCCAATTCAGGAACGAACAACGCACCTTACTTCACGACATTTTCATATCTTGAAGCAGACGGAGCAGTGATTCAACTCCCTTACGGCTGATGTACCGGTGCGACGAATCCGCAGGGTGTGGATTTTAATAATGACGGACTTCTGGACCTTATCGTCGGTGACCGCAACGGTTATGTAAACTATTTCAGACGACTTTCCAATGGAACCCTCACTGAAGAACCGGACCTTATTGCAAATGGCGTAACCATAAATGTGGGTTTGAATTCAGCACCACAGATCATCGATTGGAATGAAGACGGCTTACTCGACCTCATCATTGGTAATGATGCTACTTCTGGTGAGCGCATCAGACTGTATTTGAACAGCGGTACACCTTCGCAGTACCTTTTTACGACTTACTCGGAGCTTCAGTACACTAATGCAACCTATATTTCATTCAGCCGCTGCAATCCTCATGTTACAGATTTAAACAATGACGGCAAAAAGGATCTTGTGATCGGAGAAGATTACGGCCATGTATATTATCTGGAGAATGTCGGAACAAATGCAGCACCACAGTTCAGTGAAGCCGTAATGCTCGAAGCCAATGGTTCACCCATTTCATTTCCCTCTGGTTATACTGATTTAAAGGTGTGGGTAGATGATTGGAATGAAGACGGAACCAAGGATCTGATTGTCGGTAATTATAAAGATAGCGTTCATCTTTATATCGCCTATCCGATAGGCGTGAAGGAAGAGGAGAAGAGTTCAATCAGAGATGTCGTGTTCAGGGCGGTTCCCAATCCAGCATCAACCGGGACGGTGATTCATTACCAGGCGGTTAACAGCGGTGCGGTGAATCTTTCCGTCTATGACATTGAAGGAAGGTTGATAAAGACGATAGCCGCCGGGTATCGAGAACCCGGTGTATATCAGGTTTTCTGGAATGGGATGGATGAATCCAATAATCCGGTGGGAAACGGCGTCTATCTTTACCGACTTTCGACAGAGGATGGAGTATACGTTAATAAATTGATTGTCTTGAGATAGAAGAGGATTTGTTTCCTCGGTGCTCTGTCTTTTTATAAAAAGACAGAGCACCGTTCTTTTTTTACCCCGTCGCACTGTTGACATAGATAAAAATCAGAGTAGAATATTAGATTATGGCGCTTTTGATCCGAAATGCTTCAGAAATTCTTACCATGAAAAACGGGCTTGGAGTTTTGAAGAACAGCTCGTTACTCATTACGGACAGCAGGATTAAAAGTCTCGGTAATCTGAAGAAAATTCCGGGAAAGGTTAAGGTGATTAATGCAAAAGGATGTGTGGTCTGTCCCGGTTTTGTTGATTCCCATACCCATCTTGTCTTCGGTGGTTCACGGGAAGATGAATTCGCCATGCGTATTTCCGGAGTGAAGTATGAGAAGATCGCCAAGGCAGGGGGCGGCATTGCAAACACCGTAAGGATGACGCGCAAAGCGGGTGCGGAAGAACTTTACAAGTCGGCGACGGCAAGATTGAAGAACCTCGCCCGGCATGGTACCACCACCGTGGAGATAAAGAGCGGATACGGTTTATCCACTGTTGAAGAGACGAAGATTTTAAAGGTCATAAAAAAGCTGCAAAGGAATTCTGAACTTGATGTCATCCCCACGTTTCTCGTCCACACGATTCCTCAGGATATGAAGAAAAGGGATTACGTCGACCTTGTAATCGAGGAGATGATTCCCGAAATTGCAGGTAAAAAATTGGCGGTTTTTTGCGACATCTTCTGTGATAAACTCGCATTCAGCAGAAAAGAGAGCGAGAAGATTTTACGTTGCGCCCGGGACTTCAACTTTAAATTAAAGATACACGCCGATCAATTCTCCAACAGCGGCGGCGCCCAGCTGGCGGCGGAACTCAAGTGTATTTCAGCGGATCACTTAGACTATACCACAAAGAGTGAACTCAAGAAGATGAAGAAGGCAGGGGTTGTTCCGACATTGCTCCCGGGAGTTTCTTTTTTCCTCCAGCTCAAGAAAAAACCTAATATCAAGGCATATCAGCAGACAGGAGTCCATGCGGCACTTGCTTCGGATTTCAACCCCGGTTCCTGTATGATATATGCCATGCCGAAGATAATCTCCTTTGCATGCCTCATCTTTAAGATGCCGATAGAAGACGCTCTGCTGGGAGCGACGAAATATGGTGCAAAGGCACTTGACCTTTTTGATAAAATTGGTAGTATTGAAGAAGGAAAGCAGGCGGATCTCGTGGTGTTGTCGGTTGATAATTATAAAAAAATTCCTTATTATTTCGGTGAAGATATTGTTAAGTATACAATCAAAAAAGGAAGGATAATATATGGAAAAAATCGTTGAATGCATTCCCAATTTCAGTGAGGGAAGAGATCAATCAAAACTCGATCAAATTTTAGAAGCGATAAAGAGTGCCGGTGTGGAATTGCTCGATCAGGAAAAAGACCCTGACCATAATCGGGCGGTTGTAACGTTCGTCGGCACTCCTGAAGCGGCACTCGAGGCAGCGTTCAGAGGTATTAAAAAGGCTTCGGAATTGATTGATTTGAACAAACACAAAGGTGAACATCCGCGTATGGGTGCGACTGATGTGGTACCGTTTGTTCCGATTAAAAACGTTACAACCCGGGAGTGCATAGAGCTGGCGAAACGATTGGGTAAGCGGGTTGCCGAGGAGCTCAAGATCCCCGTATACCTTTATGAAGACGCCGCCACCCGGCCCGACCGTAAAAATCTTGCAAATATCCGCAAAGGTGAATTCGAAGGTTTAAGGGAAGAGATTGAGACGAATCCGGATCGCCGCCCTGACTTTGGTGAACCCAGGATACATCCCACCGCCGGTGCTACGGTGATCGGTGCACGGTTCCCTCTGATCGCCTTTAATATGAATTTGAACACCTCGGACGTTTCGATCGCCCAGAAGATCGCCAAGGCGATCAGATTCGGAAGCGGTGGTTACAGATATGTGAAGTCACTCGGTTTTATGCTTAAAGAGGAGAATCGCGCCCAGATTTCCTGTAATATGACCAATTATACGAAGACCCCTCTCTATCGGGTATTCGAGACCGCCAAACGTGAAGCAGAGAGATACGGCACTTCAATCAAAGAGTCAGAGATTGTCGGACTTGTACCTGAAAAGGCTTTGATCGATACCGCGATATATTATCTGCAGCTTGATCGCTTCAGCGAAGACCAGATCCTTGAATATAAGCTCCACGGTAAAGGAACCAAGCAATCGATAATGGATTTTTTGCATGTCCTTGCGCTTGCAAAACCGACACCGGGCGGTGGAAGCGTCGCCGCGCTCCAGGCTGCGCTCGGGACCGCACTGCTGTCCATGGTTACCGGCATTACCGTAAACAAAACCAAAGACAATGAATTAAAGGATTTTCACGGTTTCTTGAAGTTGAGTGTCTATGAGTTTTACCGCTTCATTGACAGAGACAAGGAAGCCTTTGATAAAGTGCTTGAGGCATTCAGGTTGCCGGAATCGACTGATTCCGAGAAGCAGGAAAAAGAGGTTGCGGTTCAGGATGCCTATAAACACGCGGCTCAGGTGCCTTTTGAAGTCTGCAAAAAGATACTCTTTATCCATCCCTATGCCAGGATTCTCGCTGAAAAAGGATTAAAGAATGCAATTTCAGATGTAGGGGTGGCGCTCTATTCACTCCACAGTGCTTTCCTCTCCGCCCGTCTCAATGTTTTAATCAATCTCAATTCGATCACTGATAAAGAATTCACTGAGAGCATCAAGACCGAACTTGATTCTTTGAAAAAACAGGAGGAAAATTCCTGCGGGGAAATTGAAAATATCTTCTTGACAAAGTTATGAAAAAGGTTATAATTTCAGAGGTAGGTTAAAATGGAAATGGAACTTTTAGAAAAAAGCAGGGAGTATATACGGGAAGGCCAGATGGAGAAGGCTCAAATTATTCTACGCAGAATTCTCAGTGAAAATCCCAACGAAGCAAAGGCGTTAGAAATATCGGGCGATCTCGCTCTCAAGCAGGGCAGAATCAATGAGGCGATTCAGCGTTATGACAACGCCAGCAATAAATATACCAATGACAATCGGTATGCCGAAGCGATAATCTGTCTGGAAAAGATTAAGATGCTCGACAAAACAAACGAAGAGGTCTTTTCCCGTCTCGCCGATCTCTATAGATTCTACGGTTTACCGAACAAAGCGGTTACCACGATCCTTGATTTGTGTGGCTGGGCGATTGAAGAAAAGAAGGATGCTGTTTTCGTTTCTGCTCTGCGCAAGATAGTTGAACTCCAACCTAAAAATCTTGAGCTGAGGTTCTCTTTTGCGAAGATTTTACTTTCCATTGAACGGACACAGGAAGCAGAGGATGAGTTGAAGAAGATAAAATCTCTTGCAGAAGAAGCCGGAAAGAGCGAACTGGTTGAAGAAGTGGCTAAATTACTTCCCCAGACCGATGGAGGAGAAGAACTTGATCCGAAGAGCCGTATTGAACTTGGCAATCTGTTGTACGAAATCGGTTCAAAGGACGAGGCGCTCGTTGAATTCAACAAAGCGGTGAGTGATCTGCTGGAGAGCGGTGAGACTGAAGACGCCCTTAATGTCCTTAATCGAATCGTGGAGATCGATCCCAATAACAAAGAGGCGATTAACAAAATAAAAGAGTTGACCGGCGAATCTGTCGTTGAGGAACCTGAACAAAAGGAAGAGGAAGAGACCTCTGAAGCAGCGACCGAAGAGGAGATTGTCGCTGAGGCACCTTCAGAAACACCCGAGGAGGTGGTCGAAGAGTCTGTTCCTGAGGCAGAGGTAGAGCAGGCTCCTGAGGCGGGTGAATCAGAAGCGCCTCCAGAAGAAAAAACAGAAGAAGCGGCTGAAGAACCTTCTGCAGAGGCAGAAGAACCGACCGGAGAAGCGATGGAAATGTTTCAAGACCTCGGTCAGGATATCGAAGGTTTTGTTCCAGCTACTGACTCTTCAGAGACCGCGGTTAAAGAAGAAGTGGCACCGGAAACAGAGACAGAGGAGAAACCGGATGATGAGATCTCGAAGTTAGAGGGGCAGATTGCAGATATTGAATTTCTTCTCAAAGAGACAGAGACAATCGCCAAGCCGAAGTTCGAGATTGCAAAGGAATTCGATGATTTCAGAAACAGGATTGTATGGCAGGATGAAGATTTGAACAAGAAACTGAAACTTGCCGAGACGGCGTTCAATAATGAGCTGTATGAAACCGCACTGGCGTATATTCAGGATATTAACAGTAATAAAGAAACCTGGCCTCTCTCTTTAGAAATAACCGGCAGGTGCCTGATAAAGCTGGGGCGCTATAATGAAGCCAAGAAGAGCCTGGCGGGATTTTTACTCATCGATGAAATTTCCGAAGAGGACAAGATGGAATTGCGTTATCTGCTCGCTTCCGCCTATGAAGGATTGGGTGATTTTGATAATGCAATGAGGGAGATTGAGCGGATATTGAGTATTAATCCGAATTACAAAGACGTAAAAGAAATCTATGCACTTATGGGCGGAAAGGAATTCGAAGTACCTGAAAAAACGGTTGAAAAGGTTGTTGAGCAAGAACCCGCGGTCAGGGAAGAGATTCCGCAACCTGCACCGGAACCACAGACACCACCGACCGAGCCGACGGCACCCCGAATTACCGAACCGGCGCCTCCCGAAGAGAACTATCCGACGATCATTGAAGAAATTCCTCAATATCAAGAACCGATCACTCAACCGCCTCTCTCGGAAAAACCTCAGAGGAAATTAAAAGAGGAGATACCTGATATTGAAGAACCAAAGGGTGAGAATATTGCATTTCTCTAAAATAGGAGGATAAGTGGGATATCAGGAATTTTACGGGCTAAAATTTGAACCATTTGCTAATCATCCTGATCCAAAATTTTATTTTAATTCCCCTCAGCACGCTCTGGCACGTGAGTATTTGATTCATGCTGCTCGTGGCACAAGGGGATTGGCTGTTCTTTTGGGTGAAATAGGAACAGGTAAGACGACGTTGTCGCGTAAGATTTTAAATGAATTATATACGCTGGGTAATTACCAGGTCGGTTTGATCGTCTTGACCCATTCGGATTTTGCACCGGGCTGGCTGTTTACCAGAATAGCGAATTTGATCGGGTTGAGGGATTTCGGCAGCTCGACGACCGAGATAATAAACCGGATATCGCAGAGGCTCCATGAGATTTATCGAAGGAACGAGAAGACGGTGATTATAATCGATGAGGCGAATAAACTCCGCAGTCAGGAGATACTGGAAGAGATTCGCGGGTTATTGAATCTCGAGATTGCTGATACACGGTTGATTTCTTTTATCCTCAGCGGTCTTCCTGAGCTGGAACATTTTTTAGCATCAAACCGGGCACTCTATCAGCGTATTGCAGTCAAGGTTAAGTTGAAACCGATGGGCAGTGATACGATCCGGGCATATATCAACCACCGATTGAAGATCGCCGGTGCAACCCGGGAACTGTTTTCACCACGGGCGGTTGATTTGATCTGCCGTTATTCAGACGGCAGGCCGCGGCTTGTGAACATCACCAGTGATAATGCCCTGTTAGAGGGTTATGTACAGAGAAAACAGACCATTGATGAGTCGATTATCGAAAGAGTGGTTACAAATTTGGGTTTAAAATTTGAATAATGTCAGGACTTGGTGAAGCAAAAAGAAAAGTTGCTGAATTTGAAGCAAAGGGTGATGTAAAGAAAGCCATAGAAGAATTAGAAAAGGCTATTCAGGATTTCCCCAAAGAGGGTTCATTATTTAACAAACTCGGTGATTTATATATCAAGGTTAACCGTAAAGAAGACGCCCTCGATATATATGAAAGAGGCGCCAGGGTCTTTAAAGAAGAAACATACTTTCCCAATGCCATCGCTCTCTGCAAGAAGATATTGAGATTGGATAAAGAGAGAACAGAGGTATACGGGCTGCTTGGTGAACTTCATAAAGAGCTGGATCAACGGGGAGAGGCAGCCAATTACTTCCTGGAATATGCAGAGAGAAAGATGAAAGCCAATGATGTGGAATCCGCCCTTGAAACCTATAATATGATTAAAGAGCTGGTTCCCAACAATCCCAAAATTCTTGAGACGATATCCGCCATCTATGAAAAGGTCGGAAAGAAAGAAGAAGGAGCTGAATTTTTAAAAGAGGCGCATGAGCTGGAGACCAAGCAGGAGAAACTCAGAGAATCCCTGGTCGCCGAGGAAAAGATAGAGAAGAAGGTCGAGAAAAAAGAAGAAGAGAAAGAGAAAAAGGTTGAACCGGAGGAAGAAGAGGCGGCAGAGCCCGAAGAGCCGGTAAAAGAAGAGGAGCCGGTGAAAGAAGAGCCGGTAAAAGAGGAGCCGGTGAAAAAAGAAGAGGTGATCGAAAAACCGGAACCGGCTGAAGAGAAGGTCGAAGAAGCGGTTGAGGTGGAAAAAGAAGTGGAGGAGGAAGACGTCGGAGAGTCGGTTGAAGTGAAGGCGGAGGAAGAAGTAAAAGAAGAATCAGAAGAAGCTGAGCCTTCACTGGAAGACCTGGTTTCTCCTGAGGTAGCGGAATTACTGAAAGACGATCGTGAACCGGAATCTGAGCCGGAAAAAGAAGAAGAGGTCGCGGTGGAAGAAGAACCGCCCGAAGCCCTTTCTGATATTGATAAAACCATTGAACTCGGTGAACTTTATCTCAATCTGGGGTCAGAAGAAGAAGCCGTGGACTGTTTTCGAAACGCCGCTGAAGAGGCATGGGAGCAGAAGGATTATGATACTGCCCTGACTCTTAATAAGAAGATCGCCGATCTACGGCCGTTTGATTTAAAATCGCGGCAGCATATGGTCGAGATCGCCCAGATAAAAAAAGATAAAGAGCTTGAAATAAGTTCTCTGCTTGACCTGGCTGAGTCTCTGATGCGGCGTGAGGCGAAGAGTGAAGCCCGTGCCGTATACAAGAAAGTTTTGAAACTCGATCCGGACAACACTACTGCAAAAGAGATGTACGCCGCGTTCGAACAGCCCAAGGATTTCATTGATCTCGGTGAGGTGTTGCGGGCTGAAATGGCGGATGAGAAGAAATCCGAGAGCTTGCAGAGTATTGAAGGGCTTGTATCGCAGTTCAGGCGGGAGGTTTTTGAGTCGATCGGCGAAGGTGATTTCCGTTCACGCTATGATCTCGGGGTTGCATATAAAGGAATGGGTTTGTATCAGGAAGCGATTGAAGAGTTCGAGATCGCCAGTAAAGACGAGGAGCTTAAACTCAAGGCGCTTGAGATGATCGGTTCCTGTTTTCTGGAGAGGGGTAAGATCGATGAGGCGATCGGAACGCTTCAGGAGGCGTTGAAGGTGACGGGTCGTCCAACAAAGGAATACTTCGGGATCTATTTCATGCTCGGTAATTGTTACGAAGATAAGGGTGATATGAAGACCGCACTCAAACATTATATGGCGGCGTTCAAGATTGATAAAACGGTTCCTGAATTGACCAAGAAGATCAATGAATTGAAGAAAAAATATCTTGCCGTGATGAAAAAGGCGGAGAAAAAACCTGCTCCTGGAAAGATTCAGAAGAAAACAGCCGCGAAGGCTGTTAAGACCAAAAAAGTTGCGGCAAAGAAGTCAAAGATAACATATTTATAAAAAACTATGGGATACGAAAGTTTTTATAAATTAAAAGAACACCCCTTTAGTTTCACTACAGATGAAAAATTTTATTATGATTCCCCGCAACACTCAAAGGCGTTGATAAAATTGTCGCATGCGGTTGAGACCGAAAAGGGATTGGCGCTTCTTATCGGTGATATCGGAACGGGTAAGACGACGTTGTCCCGTCGTCTTCTGGACCAGCTCATCGACAAAGATGTCGAGGCGACGCTTCTTGTTATAATCCATTCGGAAATCACTTCCTTGTGGTTTTTAAAGAAGATAGCACTTATGCTCGAAACACCGGTGGATTCCGAAAACAAGATCGACATAATAACTGCTGTATACCACCGGTTGCTCGATTTGACGGGTAAGAACAAAAAGGTCGTGATTCTCGTCGACGAAGCGAACATGCTTCAAAAGAAAGCGATAATGGAAGAGATCAGAGGGTTGCTTAATCTGGAATCAGAACGCGGCAAGCTTTTGAACTTTATCCTGTTCGGCCTACCTGAGATGGAGGATTATTTGAAACTTGATCCTCCGTTGTATCAAAGGATTGCTGTCCGCTGTGTTCTCGACGCCCTCGACGAAAATGCGACCTATAATTACATCGTTCATCGACTGCGCGTCGCCGGATGCACAAAACCTTTGTTTACAAAAGAGGCCCTGAAGAAAATATTCGTTTATTCAAAAGGCATTCCCCGTACAATCAATGCGATATGTGATAATGCTTTATTGGAAGGTTTTCTTCTGAAGAAACAGATAGTCGATCAAAAAATAATCGATGATGTATCTCAAGATCTGGGACTTGCTGCACAAGAAAGCTGAGCGAGAGAAGTTTGGAAAAGCCGAATTTTTCCCTACAAAAGAATTGTTATGCTGATCTTCATATTCATTCAATATATTCAGACGGCTCTCTGACACCTTTCGAAATCATAAATATCTGTAAACAGCTGGAGTTGAAGGTCATTTCGATTACGGACCACGATACTGTATCCGGACTCGGTGAAGTATTCACCCTCGCCCGGGGGGACGTGGAGATTATCCCGGCGGTGGAGATGAGCTCGAATATCGGATATCTGGATATCCATATTCTGGGATATTATATTGACTATAAAAATGGAGAGCTCCTTGCATACTTAGAGGATTTCAAAAAACACCGGATCGAGAGGGTGAAGAGGATCATAAAGAAACTCTCGGATGACGGTATTCAACTTGAATTTGAACAGATTAAAGCCGTCGCCCAGAACTGTTCCCTGGGCAGACCGCACATCGCCGAGGTGCTTGTGGAGAACGGCTATGTCAGGTCAATAAACGAAGCATTTTCACGCTATCTGGGCTACGGCCTGCCCTATTATGAACCTAAAAAGGATGTCCATCCGAAAGAGGTTATCAATAGAATAAAGAGAAGTCACGGTATTCCGGTGATTGCACATCCCGGTACGATAAATGATGAGCAGATTATTTATTCACTGATTATGCACGGCGCGCAGGGAATAGAGGTATGGCATCCTGAACACAATCAAAAGTGGCAGCAGCAGCTTTATGAGATTGCTTTGAAGAACGGATTGTTGATGACCGGTGGTTCTGATTGCCACGGCAGACGCGGAGGTTTTCAGATCGGTTGCATCGGATGCAGTGAGGATGATGTTCTTATGATGAAGAGACATCATCAGGAGATCTGTAAGAGCGGCTGACAGATACAGAATATTTAATAACAAACAGCAGGAGAAACCATTATGAATATAGAAGAGATAAAAGAGATTTTACCGCATCGGCCGCCGTTTCTGTTCGTCGATGAAGTTATTGAAATCGCGGATAAGAGGATAGTTGCAAAAAGACACATCCGCCCTGATGAATTCTTCTTTGCAGGCCATTTCCCTCAGGAACCGATAATGCCCGGGGTCCTGATTGTCGAGGCACTCGCTCAGACAGCCGGGGTTATGCTTCTGCGGAAATATAAAGGGGCGATTCCTCTTTTTATGGGGATTGATAAGGCGAGGTTCCGGAGAATCGTCAAACCCGGTGATACACTCCTTATGGAAGCCGAGGTGATCCATGATCGAGGGAAGGTCGTTAAGATTTCAGGCAGGGCAAAGGTCGGTGACGAGACCGTGTGTGAGGCGGTTATCCTTGCGGGTATAAAGACTTAATTTCTATTCCGTTATTCAATTTATAAATAATATGAACAACTCCCTGATCAGTAAAAAAGCCCGAATCGGACGGTCTGTGGTGTTCGGTCCTTATGTGCTTATCGAGGATGATGTCGAGATAGGCGACCGCAATATAATCGGAAGTCATGTTGTGATCAGAAACGGAACCGTGATCGGCGACGACAACAGGATTCATTCCGGAGTTCAGATCGGCGTCGATCCACAGGATTATCACTTTAAAGGGGAATATTCCCGTTGTATCATCGGAAACAATAATATAATCAGAGAATACGCCACGATTTCACGAGCAACGGGAGAGAACAGCGAGACCGTGATCGGCGACAATAATTTTATTATGACCTATGTTCATATCGCCCACAATATCACAATCGGCAGTAACACCGTCATTTCGAGCGGCTCCCAGCTTGGCGGTTATGTTTCTATTGCTGACTTTGCGAATATCGGCGGGCTTGCAGGGATCCACCAATTCTGTCGGGTCGGCAGATATGCGATGCTCGGTGCGAAGTCTTATTTGAATAAAGATCTGCCGCCTTATCTCCTGGCACGCGGAAATCGGGCGAAGATCTATGGAGTGAATACAAGGGGATTGAAGTTCCATTCGTTTTCAGCGGCTGACATCGAGACGATAAAAGAGCTCTTTAATTTTTTGTATAATTCGGCGAAGAACATCTCTGAGTGCGTTGAGCTATTAAAGAAGAAAAAAAACCAGGATCAATTCACCCTGGAAATGGTGAAATTCATTGAATCCTCAGAACGAGGCATATTGCTTAAAATATCTGATTAAGATGGATTTATGAATTCTATCTCAACTTTTTCTTATGGCGATCTCTTTTGCGTCTTTTCTTCAATTTATGTTTTTTAATCTTTTTCAATTTTCTCTTTCTGCCGCACGGCATATCAGAACCTCCTTTCGATTCAATTATACTCGATAGAAGTTATTAGTCAAGAGATGTAATGGAGAGAAAGATTATAGTTTCGACCGATAACGGTCTTTAAGCTCTCCTTTCTTCCCTTTATTCCAGCCCGAGACTTTTGTGAAATATCCGGTGACCCTTGTTATATGATCAACAAAGGTGCTTCCGCAAAAAGGACATTTTTCGCGCAGACCTCTGGAAGTCTTGAAACAGTCGTTGCATGTGGTGAATTCCGGTGAAAAGGCGATTTGGGCGTTTCTGGTGTTTCTGAACGTCTTTATGACGAAGTTCGCAATCGACTCCTTGGGCGGCTGGGTGTCACCGAGCCAGACATGGGTTAAGGCGCCGGCTTCTATCAGATCATGGAATTTACCTTCCACCTTCACCCTTTCAATGGGGTCTATCGGAACACCGACATTGAGATACGTCGAATTGGTGTAATATATGGAATTGGTTTCCAGATTTCCTTTGACGGTTCCGGATGCCTCGGTGGGAAAGTGTTCGATGTCCAGACGGGCGAGGCGGTGGGCGGCGGATTCCGCCGGAGTCTGTTCCATAACAAGACGCATATCATGGATTTTTGAGAGCGCTTTGATTCGTAGATACAGATATGCCAGCACCTTCAGACCGAAACGGAGTGCGCTTTCATCTTCGTGCATCTCTTTACCGGTGTGGAACTGGACGAGTTCGTTCAAACCGAGGAGTCCGATGAGATAGGTCGCGCGGTAGAGCCGCAGGTATTGTTCTCCATCTCTTTCCATGGTCAAAAGTGCGAGCGGCCCTTCACCCTTCAGGGCGATGATTCTTTCAATGAAATTCTTTTTCTGGATATGTGCCTTTACGGCGAAGTCCAGAAGTTCATCCAGTTTTTTGAAGAGCAGCTCATCGTCGTGTTTTGCCAGATAAGCGGCACGCGGCAGATTGAGGGTTACATTCTGCAGGGCGGTGTAGCGCATCTTCCAGGGTGTGTGGGCGTCCTTGAGGTCTGATTCTTCGAGTTTAAAGGATAATCTGCAGCATTCGGATATTTTGGCGGTTTCTCCGCGGTCAAAGACATAATAGGTATTACCTCTCACAGAACTGACATTTGAGATGTGATTGAGGAAATCCTCCCATCCCGGGGTCTTGAAGAAATCTTCGGTGATATGGACCAGGGGTTTCGGGAAAAAGAAGGGTCTGCCCGTACCGTCACCGTCCATATATATATCAAACAGAGCCCAGGCAAAACGCTGTGCTTCTTCTGAATACTCGCCGTACTTCTTGCCGGTGTACTCGCCACCAGGACCGATTGCTTCCACATCCCGGAAGTGTTTTGGAATCTCCCAGTAAAGATTCAGGTCGGAGAAGATCGCCTGGCCGCCGCGCGCTACTGACTGCTGGGAGTATTCAAATATCAGCATCTGGGCGAGTTGATGGATCGCACGGTCATTCATATCCGTAAGAAAAGGAGCGAAGAAGATATTCACTGCATCCCAGCCGATTGCTCCTGCAAAGTGTCCCTGAAGCGCCGCTGAGAACTTCACCATATGGGCGAGCAGGGTGTCGGCGTGTTTCGCCGGTCTTGCAATCGACAGGGCGTTCGGCAGGTTCAGACCGAATTTTTTCACATATTCCAGGGACTGACCTGAGCAGTAAGGTCGGTCGCCGAAACCGAGGTCGTGCAGATGGATATCACCCCGAATGTGGGCGTCGGCGACGTCGCGGCTGAATACCTCGGAAAGCATATATTGTTTCTTTACGGTTTCGGCGATGGTCATATTGGTCGCTTCGGGATTATGGGGGATATTGGCGTTTTCACGGTTCGCATACAGGATTATTTTCTCTGCGTCGAATATGGGTACACCCAATCTCGTATGGCGCAGTCGTGAGTTTTCCAGTCCGTGTTCAATAAGTTTTACGTTGACAATTTCCCGGATGAGAGAGGATGAAATGAGGTGGACGTTTGAATTCAATATGGTCTCCTCGGTCTCCTCGGCGATCTTTTCGGCGAGCTCGGACTCCAGCCCTGTCTCATTTTGCAGCGCATCGATGATTTTATGGCGATCCCAGGAGACGAAATCATCATCCGAAGTACGGACAAAGAGCGCATAATCGGTTGTTTCCCGTTCTTCGGGTTTCTTTTTCAAGAGCCGTTTTTTCCTGAGTATCTCCCTCTGTTTCCGATAAAGGATATACGCCTTTGCTGTTCGTGCATGGCCGTTTTCAATGAGCACTTTTTCCACTGCATCCTGAATTTCCTCGACCTCAGGCGTCTTGTCTCCTTTCAGGGTGTAGAGGAAGAGCACCACTTCATTTGCCAGCCTTTCGGAAAGTTGTTTGTTTTCTCCTCCCACTGCGCGGGCGGCTAAATATATTGCATTGGCGATTTTGGATTTATCGAACGGCACGGTCTCGCCGTTCCTTTTTTTGACATATTGAAAAACCAATTCTTGTGGAATTTCCTGGGAAATTCCAATTCTTACCTGCGTCTTTTCTTGCATTTCCGCTCCTTCTTTATTTTTGACAGCTCTTTTGCGAATTTATCGATATTGGTGAATTTACGATAGACTGATGCAAATCTGACGTAGCTGACTTCGTCGACCTCCAGAAGGCGGTCTAAAATCATTCTACCGATCTCCGCTGATTTTATCTCGGTTTGATATCGGTCAGAGAGATCGTCTTCAATATCGTTGACAATGGCTTCAATCTTCTCCGCTGATATTGGACGTTTACGGCACGCCGTTGCGATACCGTTGAGAAGTTTTGTTCTGTCATAGGGTTCCCTGGTACCGTCTCTTTTTATGACGACCAACGGCATCCGTTCGATCGTCTCATAAGTGGTAAATCGAAAATGACAGGCGGTGCACTCCCTTCTTCTTCGAACCACGGAGCCCGCCTGTGATGTTCTTGTCTCTAAGACTCTGTCTCCATCCTGTCCGCATCTTGGACATTTCATTTTTTACCCCCTAACAACACTATATATAGAGTCATTGTCTAATTATAGCCACAATTTAAGATTTGTCAAGGGGTAAGATTACGCAGGCATATTTTTTATTTTATAAGCAAAAATTTTCTTGCAACCTGCTCATTATTCTGTTTGAGAACTATGAAGTAAACTCCGTTGGAAAAGCTACTTATATCTATCATCTTCTGATAACTCCCTGGTAATGAGATGCTATTCTCAAATATTTTTATTTTTGCTCCATAAATATCATATAGTGATAATTCAATCTTTGTTTTAACCGGCAGGGTGTATTCAGTATTCAGTACACCAGAAGAAATATTCGGAAAAACCCTTATTCTGCATTTTTTATTCCGCGGACTCAACTGCTTCTCTACTACACCTGCAAAGCTACCCCACGCATAATTGAGAAGCCCTCCGTCATAACTTACATGGGGATTGGAATTGCCGTTCAATTTCAAACACACGTTACCCATTGCGCCATAATGAGGTCCACATAAATGCCAGACCGTATCTTTATAGGCATACTCAAGCCAGAAGTTAAATTCAACTGTATAAGCAATATGAGGATTTTCAAGACTGTCTAAATCGAGACCGATAGCCACTTCCCAAAAACCTGCACCGCCTACGAAATCAGTATACCAGAAAGTTCCGTCGAACCAGGAATAAACAATAGATTCTCCTTGAAATGAGTAAGCAATCCCCGGGTGGTTCTGTGAATTGAGCACCAATGAAAGAGATGCATTTGAATTCACCGCAACGACATCTTGATGATAGGCAATAACCCAGGTATTTAATTGATTATCATAATAGACATACTTCATTGAATCAGGATCGAGTTGATAATAAGCGATATGTGGTTGATTTCTTTTATCAATTTTTAATGACACTCCATAGTCCCAGCAGACACAACTGTCTTCGACAATAAAAGAATTCCAGTTTACGCCGTTGTAGTGCAGGTATTTTATATACTGAACAGAATCGGTAAAGTTCCAGTAAGAATATGCAATCCCTGGATAACCAGAGGTGTCAAGGACAATGGAGGTATGATACCCTGGTACCCAGGATATTGTTCCAGCCATCGAGTCAAGCACCTGAATTGTCCACAATAATGTATCACGATATGCATAACAGAGATCAGTCCTATTATTCAATGAATCATATCGATAAAAGCTTGAATGCAATCTATTGTCATCACCAATCGTCAATGAGACACCATAGTAAGGTAATCCCCAATATGGGCCACCAGCAAAACAGACGTCAACTGTTTCTTTTTGCCAGTAAGAATCAGTTTTGAACGCGTGCATAATCAAGTTGGTGTCAACTTGAGTAATGGCATAGATAATATGAGGGATATCATTGATATCAAAGGCTAAAGAGTTAGAATAGCCAACCATGCCGGGACTAGTATCCACGGTTTCCATCTCCCAGTTTATCTGACCAAACCCAAAGACGAAGATTAGTATCATCATTATAATGAATTTCAACATCTCAATCTGCCAAATTAAATATAAAAAACAGCGCAGGCATATTTTTTATTTTATAAGCAGAAACTTTCGGGCAACCTGCTCATTATTCTGTTTGAGAACTATGAAGTAAACTCCGTTGGAAAAGCTTTTGACATTAATCTCTTGTTGATAGAAACCGGGGATAAGATTTTCCATTATCGAACTTCCTATTTTTGAACCAGTAGCGTCATAAAGAGAGATCGTAATATCGCCAACTTTTGGAACACCAAATTTTAGAGTAAGGCTTTGTTTTGCATAAGTGGGAATCTGTGTAATGCAAAGTGAGATTGGTGTAATTTGGCCGGTTTGGAAGGTTTGACCTCCTTCGCTTGCGTCAAAAACTTGGCAGTATGTTTCTGAAGGATAATATTGTATAGATGTATTATTATCGTGTATTCTGGTTACCGTTACTTTGAGCTGACCATGTGTCCGGGCGGTAATAGTGAATATTATCTTGCCGTTATTATCGGTATAGCCTACTTCATAGATGTCGTTTAGTTTGTTTAAACAGACCTTTGCATGAACTACAGGGGCGCCATTTTCAGCATCTTTGACTTCCACTTGGAATTGATATTGAACGCCGGTAAATATACTGCGCATATGGCTTACAGAAAAATTTCTTGGTTGGTTGGTCCATACCTCGGTGTAGGGTGAGCCGAAAAGAGTATGCGTGTATGCAACAAAGACATAAGGGAAAATACGCATCGGTGTTCCTGTAGTCATATATTCCCAGTCTATTCTTTGACCACACTTTGATAGCGCCTCAGATATTCCAAGTCGGCTAAGCGATGGTTCTGGTGGATAAGGTCCAATATATGGAGAAAATAAAGAAGAGTAAAATTCATATTCAAGATCGGTTGAATAATTAGGACCCCAGCCAAACCGTGTATTACCGAGAAATGCACAAGCACCTTTATTCGAGTATGCATCAACAAACCCATCGCAGATACAGGTGTCACTATTTCTCATTGTAGTACTAAAAACTCCCAAAGTGTCATATCCACCATTGTAGCAAGCAATTGAATAATTTACATAGTACTCATTGGTATTATCGAGGAAGTTTAACCCCGCACCGTAAGAGTTAGGTTGCTCCTCCATATAGCCGCAGACGCTGTCTTTCTGCCATGCCTTCGGTTTGAAAGTGGTGATAGTGCCATGGCAATGTTGATGACAAAAACCAAATCCTATGTTCAAGAATTCAAGTACTTCATCCGGATTGCAGTCATTTAGCCAAATATGATCAAAACTGGGAGGGAATATCTCCCAGGCGTCACCAGTAGAGACAGTTGTATTTCTTATCCATAAGCTTGCTGTAAGATTGTAATTTCCGGGTGTTTTTTCATAAGTAAATACTTTATTTACCCAGTTAGTTACTTCTGCAGTGTTATATGCCGTAATTCTACCAACAAATACCTCAGCATATTTATCAACAGAATCATCCGATGTCGGTTCTCCCCATTTTTCATCACCATCTGCATTCCAATTGCCAGTAAGTTCCGCAAAATAGAAATCCGTAGGTACCTGATAACCAGGATGTCCCCACCAGAGATCAGAAGAACACGGATAGCAGTATCTTACCGGTAAAAACTGTTGATCGCCACCTAAAATAAAATATGTCCCACCAGCATGTTGATAGCACCATTTTATGTAATTCCTTATACGCTCAGGGTTATCACAGCCTTCGAAGTGCGAGTAAATATATTCAGGGGTAATCAGTATTGTCTTCGTGCCTTGGTCAGTCATCCAATCTGCATAGGGCTGGAAAGCATTATGAAATTCCACCGGGGCAATTATTACTCCAGGGGCACCAGGTACCGGTGCTAGGGTGCCAATTTCATTCTCCTCAACAATTGTTGGACTTTGATAATATCTGGGAACCTCATAATCATTTTCAATAATATACCTTATTACCGCATCATATACCGCTTGCTCATATCTACCCCGGATTTGAGGTCTCAGGTTAGGAAGACTGCTTTGGCTAAAGATAAATTCAAACTGAACCGAACGTACTAAATACAACCGCTTTGTTTTAGGACGATACTGCAAAGGCCGAAACTCAATCGTCACTATCCGGGCACCATCCATCACTCCTGCATTGCTTATCTTTATAAATTTGTCGGGGACGAAGCTGTCAGAATTGTAAATTATGGTATCCGGTGGAACCCAGGGGAGAGATTCACCAATAATCCTTGATGGTTGAGCTGGATAGATTAGATATTCACCAGGGATTTGAGTCAGTTGGAAGTGAGATACAATTATTGATTCTGCCTTTACATTCGGAGGAATGATATAATTAAGATATACTGCTGGCAACTCAGGTGTGCCGGGTTCACCATGAAGGTTGAACTTCGGTGACCTTATTCGGTCAAAGCCATTCTCTTTATAAAAAGAGAATTCTATAGGAGAATAATCAAGCGTATACCCCCCCCCCATAGTGTAGCTGTAATAATGCCAATGGCAATAAACCATTTTGCTATGTACGTCATTTGATCCTCCCTTTTCTATAATTTTTCAACCCTTACCGTTTTTACTGCTAATAATAACAAAATTTTTCGTGTTGTCAAGATTTTTTAATTCAGGTACGACTTAAAAGACACCGGTAGAATAGGGGAGAAATCGGTCGACAAAAATGGTCGGATTTAATAGGATGGAATCAGGATTTATTTTAATATTTTTCTACGGGCGTAGACATAACATAGTTCGGCACCGAACAGGAAGATGTATGCCGAATAATAAATCCATAAAAATAGAATGATGATTGCGGATAACGAGCCGAATATTTTTGAATAATCGACCACCCTCGTGATATAAAAGGTGAACAGATGCTTTGCCGCTTCCCAGAATATCCCGGTGAACACGGCACCGACGAATGCTTCTTTAACTTTAATCTTTCGATTCGGAAAGCGCCAGTATATCAGACCGAAGAGGATGATGCTGAAGAGGATGCTGAATTCCCTGATATACTGGGTAAGACCGCCGGCTCCGATTGCGTTTATCCAGATCGTCACTGCCACCGAGGCGATGAGCAGGATGAATACCAGAAACGCCGAGCCGATCGTGAGGAGGCTTTTTCTGAAAAAGGGGCGGTCCTTCTTTACCTTCCAGATTACATTGAGGGTTGATTCCAGGGCACGGAAGATACTCGCCGCACCCCACAAGAAGCCGATGACACCGATGATCGCGATGACGATGGAGGTCTGTTTTATCGCCGAGATGTTTTTTATTATCTCGTCGATTCCCACGGGAAATACCTGTTTCAGAAAAGGTAATATTTTGTTGAGAAACTCTTCAGAAGAGCCGAGGATGAAGAGTGAGAAAGAGAGCAATCCGAGGATGAGGGGGAAAAGACTGAAGGTGGTGGCGTGGACAAGGGCGGAGGCGAGGAGCGGACATCTGTCGTTATTGAATTTTTGATACGCACGGGAAAAGAACCAGGTAATTCTTTTTGTCATCGGACGTCACCGCTTTTTTTTGTAAAGGACTTTTCCACCGACGAGCGTCATTATGACTCTGATGTTCTCGAAATTCTTCTCGTCTTTCGGAGATCTGTCCAGAACGACAAAATCCCCCAGCATCCCTTTTCTCAAGGCTCCTTTTCTATCTTCATCAAAAGTGGCATAGGCTCCTTCCTTCGTATAGATTTTGAATGCAAGCGGGCGGCTGAGCCTGCCCCGGGTAAAGGGATGCTCAAAGGCACCCGGCATGCCGAAGAGCGGACCCATAGGCATACAATCCGAACCGAAGACGACCTTTATTCCGTAATTTTTCATGGATTTGAAGGCGTTCATTTTTTCATATCTTGAGCCGAGGTTTTTTTCATACATTCCGCCGGGCTGCTGCCATCGACGGACGAAATTCGGTTGCATCGAGGCGATTAAATTCAACTTCGCCATCTTGCTCAGGGCAGAATCGGTTATGAGTTCAACATGTTCGAGCCTGTGGCGCAGAGGATTCTTTTTCTTTGAGTCTTTTTGTTTCTTCATGATCCGGTCGAAGATATCTACGATCTGCTCAGTGCTTCGGTCTCCGATCGAGTGAATCATAAGTTGAACCCCGTTTTCTTCGGCTGTTTCTATTGTTTTTTTCAATCTTCGGGATGAAAGGAGTATCTTGCCCCTGAATCTTAAATTATTATATGGTTTGATGAGTGCCGCGGTTCTGGCGCCGATCGATCCGTCAAGAAAGATTTTTATCCCGCAGAATTTGAGGAAATCATCACCCAATCCTGTTCTCAGCCCGGCGGCGAGGACATCTTTGTAATACTTGAAAAGAATATAGACCGCAAATCTTATTTTCAACCCGCTCCTTTTTTTCATCTCCTGGAGCAGGACGAAGCGTTCTATGTCGGTGATTTCATTCACCGACGTTATCCCTTTTCGGAGCGCTTCAGCGGTGCCGAGCTTTATCGCCCTGAACAGCATCTCTTTCGACGGTTTGAATATTTCATTTAAATTGAGCGCCGCATCTTCATATAAAAATCCTGTTCTGTGGTCTACAATACGGCGGTTTTCCGGAATCATCTCCAGTGCCCGGGAATTCACCACTGCACAGTGACCGCAGATGCGACGCATGACGATCGGTTTTTTCTTTGAAATTTTGTCGAGTAAGGATTTATTCAATCGGTCGATTGAACGTTCCCTCCAGTTGTTTTCATCCCAGTTCGAGGCGAAGACGACTTCCGGATATTCATCAGCGGCTGCGGCTATCTTTTCAATGCAGTCGTTCAGCGATCGGCACTTTTCGAGATCGAGTCTTTGCAGTTCTATCCCCCTTGAAATGAGATGGGTGTGGCAATCGATGAACCCCGGCAGGACATAATTCCTCTTCAGGTCTATTCTCTTTACAGAACCGGGAAGCTTTGATCTTTTATAATAGAGTTCATCGATCGTCCCGTTTTTCAGCAGGACCGCGACAACAGGGATAACGGAGAGATCAGGATTCAGAAAGATGCCGTTATGTAAAAGAGTCGGGGTCACGGAAGTTATCCGATGACGATCGGTTCTTCCGGATACTTGTATTCCAGCAGGTGTGGTCTTAAAAGAGCGCTGCCGATTGTGATTGTACCCACTCTTCCCGTGATCATTACGAAGATCATGATGAGTTTACTGAAAAAAGAAAGGTCATAAGAAAAACTGCAGGAAGGATTTACCGCTGAACCGAGAGACAGCCCGACCGTACCCAGTGCCGAAAAGACTTCAAAGAGAACCTTCAGGGGTTTTGCGTTTTCAAGAATCATGATGATGGTGAACGCTCCGAAGATCACCAGGACCGCCAGGGAGACGATTACAAACGCACGGTACGACTGTTCAATGGGAATCCTTTTTTTATTGCTTGAAATATCTTTGCCGTAACGGCCGAGAAGCAGTTCTTTCAACCATTTCAACAGCAGGACAAAAGTCGTTGTTTTTATCCCGCCGCCCGTACCTCCGGGTGATGCACCGATGAACATAAAGAGCATCAACATAACAAGGGTGATCGGAGAAAAGAGGGAGATCGAGTACGTGTTGAAACCCGCGGTCCGCGGTGTCACCGCTTGAAAGAATGATACCGTGATCTGCTGAATAAGCGGAAGCCCTGCCAGACTCCGTGTTCCTTCATAGAGGAAGATGAAGACCGTGCCGCAGAGGATGAGGAAGATGGTGGTCCGCAGTACGATGATTGAATGCAGGGAGAGTCTTTTCTTGTTCCGTCTGACAAATGTCGTGTAGAGATCGGAGATGACGACGAATCCCAATCCTCCGATTATGAAGAGCGCGGCAGAGATGAAGGGTACCGCGATTGATGATGAAAAGAGACTGAGATTTTCTGAGAATGTCGAAAAGCCGGCGTTACAGAAAGATGAAACAGAATGAAAGAATGCGTGTCCCAGGGCTGTCAGGGGACTGAATCTTTTTAAAAAAGAGAAGTAGAAAAGGACGGTCCCGATCAACTCCAAGACGATTGTAATTCTGAACACCCGCCAGGCGAATCTTTTCAGATTGTTGAAAGTGAGGACATTGATCGATTCTTTGAAGAGCACACGGTCGCGAAGTGAAATTTTTTTCCCCAGGAAGAAAAAGAAAGTGGTTGACAGGGTCATATAACCCAGGCCTCCGATCTGAATCAGGAGAAGAATGATGGATTTACCGAAGACGGTGAAATCGAGAGCGGTGTTTTTAACGATCAATCCCGTTACACAGAGAGAAGATGATGCGGTAAACAGGGCGTCGATGAATGAAATTCCTTTCGTCGTTGAAATCGGTAAGCTCAGGATTATCGTACCGACGGCGATAATACCGAGATACCCGAAGATAAGAACTCTCGGTGCATTAATCTCTTTTGAGTGTTTCATCGGTTAAGTCTATTTTATTCTAATTCCGGGTGATGTCAAGTGCAGGTTCCTTATATGAATTTGTCCTGTTTGAACTTTCTTTTTGTGATTTTTATTTTTTTTGACGCCTTCTGTGCGAGGCGATTCGCCGCTCTGTTTTCGGTCCGTGGAATCAATGTGAAACAGACATTGTCCAGTTTGTTCCGGAGATCATTCACCCTCTTCACCTGTACCGCAATGTGCGGTGTTCGGATTTTGTATTTACCGGTTATCTGTTTATAAACGAGCTCTGAGTCGAGCTTTATCATCACATCCTTTATATTTGATTCGATAAGCCATTTCAGCGCTTTAATGACCGCTTCGTACTCTGCGACGTTGTTTGTGGTGATTCCGATATATTGAGAAATTTCTTTTACGGGTTTTTCCGCTTTTCGGCTGGTGAAGACCACGACACCGATACCTGAAGGTCCTGGATTTCCCCGTGAGGAACCGTCCACATAGACTATCGCCTGCTCCGGCAGAAGAACCTCCTTGCGGCTTTTAAATACCGTACAACCTATTTTTTTTCATTGGAGGCGACGTGGATAAGGATACGCCCGCAATTGTCACAGAGCAGTATTTCTTTTCTTTTCTTCAATTCATTAAGGAATTGCGGGGTTAAAATGGTTGAACATCCTGTACAGGTTTCATTGTCAATCAAACATACAGCCTTTCCTCTCACCTTCTCTATTTTCCGATACATCTTCTGGATGTCCTCAGGAAGTTTTTCGAAGTGCTCGTCAAAATTTTTCTTCGCTTCAGCCACTTTCGATTTCAGTTCCTTCTCTTCCGCTTCCAGGGCGCTTATTTTCTTTTTCCGCACTTCAGTATATTCATTCGTCTCCTGCCTGGAATTCTGAAGAGTATCCTTGAGTTTCTCTTCTTCTTCCAGAAGAGACATCATTTCGTCTTCGATTCTCTTATTCTCTTTTTTCAAGAACTCTATTTCGCTGATTATCGCACGGTATTCTTCATTTGTTTTAACCGCGAAGGTCTGGCTGTTCAACTTATTGATCTTCGCTTCATTCTCGGCGATATCCCCTTCCTTCATTTTATATTCTTTCTTGAGGTTCTGAACTCTGTTCTCTTTTTCTTTAAAATTATCGTTCGCCTCTTTTATCTCTTTTTGTAATTTTGTTATCTTGTCCGGGATGGCTTTTATCTTTGTCTCGGTTTCTTTTATCTCATCGTCGAATTTTTGAATCTTTATAAGGAGATCCAGGACTTCTTCCATTTGAGTTCCTTTGTTATAAATCCTTCATCTGTCAGTCGTCGGGGAAGTAGAGAAATGGGCGGTACCCGACTTGAACGGGTGACCTCCTGCATGTCAAGCAGACGCTCTAACCAAAGCTGAGCTAACCGCCCAAAATTTTGCATGCTCTATTTTATCTAAATTCCGAATGAAGTCAAGGGTGCGATTCAATGGTAAGGCTTTTGTCTTTCAGACATTGACTTGTTATGGAAAAGATGTATAATATTTTATGGGTGAAAAGATTAAGAAAGAAATATATACCTGGATCATCGTTATAGGGGTGGTTCTGGTTTTACGTGTCGTTTTTGTCGAGGCTTATGTGATTCCCACAGGTTCTATGGAAAAGACTCTGCTTGTGGGTGACGCCCTGCTTGTTAATCGATTTATTTACGGCATAAAGATTCCAATACCGTTTACCGGTATACAGATTCCCATAATTCCGGGACGTACTCCGCAACGGGGTGAGATCGTCGTTTTCAAATATCCGTTTGAAAACAAAGATTTCGTAAAGAGGTGCGTGGCGGTCGAGGGGGATACGGTCGAAGTCATAAATAAAGCGCTTTACATCAACGGAAAAAAGGTCGAGGAACCTTATGTATGGCACAGGGAGCCCGGGGTTTTTCACGGGGTTAAATATGACAGGGAAAAGTATCAAAAAAAATGGGAAGATGCCGAACTCTTCGATATCTTCGGTATGTATGTACGGGATAATTTCGGACCGGTTGTCGTTCCTGAAGATTGTATCTTTGTAATGGGTGATAACCGCGACAACTCCATGGATTCAAGATTTTGGGGACCGTTACACAAGAAATATCTCAAAGGAAAACCCCTGTTTATCTACTTTTCTTTTGACCCCGGTGGAGAGGCGACCAGTATTCTGGATATCCTGAAAATCTGGCGCTGGAAAGAGATCCGCTTTGCCAGGATCGGACGGGTTACATAATTAACTCCACTTCCCACTTCTTATGAGATTTGACCCCAAATCCGACTGTTATGTGGATTTACTGAAATCCTTTTTTGATAATTGCACAACCATTAGATCTTTATGAGTTTTACGACTTCCTGATCAACACTGTTTATATTGATCCTTAGAAAATAAATTCCTTTGGGGAGAAGAGAAATTTCGCCATCATTGATTTCCAAAACGGTTGGTGGTGAAGACAATAAGGTTTCATATCTCTTTCTTCCTTGCACATCATAAAGAACAATCTCTAAATTGCAAGGTGGGTTGTTTACTTCCAGGACAATACTGTTGGTGAAAAACGTTGAAAAAGGATGAACACATTGAATGCCTGATGCCTGTATCTGTTTTTCATCAACACCGGTGGTTGTTGTGTCCAGGCTAATCACCACAAAATCGAGATTTTCACTATCCGTACAACATCCAGCAACATAGATGTTGTCGTCTTGTCCGTATACGACTGCTGCTGCTTTATCTGTGTTATTGTCGGCGCCATTGTATTTGTACTTCCATTCTTCGGCACCTGTTGTGTTTAGTCGAATCACCACAAAATCTTCTGCACTACTGGTGTCGATAATCCAGCCCGCACAATATATATGTTCATCAGCACCATATACAATGGCTTGCCCTACATCATTACCATTTGCAGAACCATTAATGCCGTACAGCCAGTTTGTATCACCCATAGCGGTTAATGAAATGACTGTAAAATCATAGCCGGTGCCATTGTTTTCAAGAAAACCAACCGAATAAATATTCCCATCTGAACCATAGGTGACGTCAAGAGCACGGTCATTAAATCCGGCTTGTCCCTTCAAGTATGTCCATCTCTCTATTCCCGCAGTATCAAGACTGACTACTGTAAAATCTAATAAATGGGAATACCCCACTGCATAAATGTTTCCATCAAGACCAAATACAATCGATTGCACCGCCTCATCCACTACTCCAGTACCTTGCGTTCTAAATAGCCACCTTTCTGAACCTGCTGTGTCAATGCTAATGACTGTGAATACATGCACTACACCAAAATGATAGCTATATCCAGCTGCATATAGGTTGTGATCAGCCCCATAAGCTAATGCATATGCGCCATCGCCCCCGCCTGTCCAATCATACGTATAAACCCAGCGTTCGTTTCCTGTTGTATCCACGCTAATGATAAGAAAATCATCCTCTGTGCCGGCCTCGTAACTCACTCCCGCAGCATATAGATTACCGTCCAATCCCAAGACAATAGAATTGGCTATGTCATCACCGTTTCCAGTACCATTGTACCTATAAACCCAGCGTTCAGCTCCATCTGGGGCAAGGCTTATAATTATCACATCATTATTATTGTTGTTGTAGCTGCTCCCTGCAACATATAAGTTACCGTCAGGATCACATACGAGCGCTCGGGCGATATCAAGTGAATCACCAGGGCCGTTATATCTATACACCCACCGTTCGACGCCTCCAGACGTAAGACTAACAACAGTAAAGTCACTATCTGTGCCGTTACCGCTGCTGTATCCTGCGGCATATATATTGCCATCTACGCTATGAATAAGCGCTATAGCCTCATCATTTCCATTTACACCACCATCAAATTGATATACCCAACGTTCAACCTGTGCGTGACTTAAAACACAAACAAAAATAATACCTACCAAGAAACGAAAAAGTATATTTTTTTCTATTTTAATTTGACTGTCATACATTTTGACCGTCCTTTGTTGTTCTTTACATATACAAAATATACGCCGGCAGGAAGCTGAATTCCTTTCTTATCGACACCGCGCCAGACGACAGATTCATGCTGTCCGGCAAGCTTGTATTCATTTACCACTTGTCCTACTGCATTATAAATTTCAAGCTTACCTATTTCATTTCCGTCCGATAGCGAGACAGATATTGAAGTCCAGTCTGTGAAGGGATTTGGTGATACAGATAATGAAAATGATTGATCGTATCTGTTGATTACGGTGTCACTAATACACTGTTCATTCTCGCCACGCTTGTAGAATATATCTTGGGTGATTCCCGGATTCAATCTCTGATCATTCCAGGTTACATGTAATCGATTACTTCGATCGACTGCAATACGTGGAGCTGATGGCCATACTGCATACGGAGAGTGTACAATACTCATTGGCGGGATCACATAGTTAGCCAAAGTATCCAATTTTGCATACATGATTACATCAGAAACAGGCGTTACATGTGCCACCCATACAACATGTAGGTAGTGTAAGGAATCCATAGCCATGTGTCCCCATGTGTTATCCACACATACAGACGAGTTAATGGTATCAGGGCCGATTAGAATATTGCCATCCTGGTCCAGTTTAAGATATTCTATTGTTGTACCTGGACCTCTAAAATTCGTATAGACCATATGGATATTCTGATAGTAATCTGCAATAATAGCAGGAAAAAGCCCATATCCGAGTATTTTATTAGCAATAATTATAGTACCGTCTTTATCCACTTTGCTGTAGGTCAACCAGTCCCAATAAGGACCGCCTGCGCTGTCCGTACGGTAGCCTAAATGGCAGTTTGCCATGCTGTCCACCCCAATTCCTGGCCAGTACGCATCGAAAATGTCGGGAGATATTGATAATTTTTCTATAATGGGCATTCCTACACTGTCAAGTTTAGAAAAACACATTCTGTTGTTGCCTGCACTGTCTTCATCCCAGATGATATTGATATTCTTGTACTTATCCAAAACCATACCAGGGAGCAGCGTGGAGAAATATCCCCCACCACCGCTCACTGCCAAATGTGGTGCAACAATTAC
>DRIG01000086.1 GCA_011052815.1 candidate division WOR-3 bacterium
AGAAATAACAACAGATAACGCATTTCCATATCTATCTGCAAAGATACCTGTGGGAAATTCAGTTAATAAAATCGTAGCGCCTGATACACCACTTAAATAGCCGATCTGCTCTAAGTTTAATCCGCGCGAGAGATAGAAAATAGTATTAATAGAAAGAGAAAGGGCAACGGCGAAATTGCCTGCACATCTAAATAGAAAATAGAATCTTTCATATTTGCTTCGGCTTTTGTCAAAGAGATACTGAACCATAATATCTGTCTAACAACCTTTGCATAAACCTTCTATCTCGCAGTTCTTGCAGGATTCAATATTATATGTTAAATTTTCTTTGATCATTGTTGTATTGACCACCTCTTAGATCCATCCACATAACATAAATAGAACCCTGTTTATATCTCACACGCGTTGAGGGTCTGCAGACTCCCTGATCATCATTTACCTGAACGCCGGGTCGAAAGGTCTGGGCACAGACAAATGTCAGGGTCAAACAAACAACAATCAACAATCTTCTCATCTTGAAGTTTTTAAAATAACTAGTAATTTCTTGGGGTTCGAAGTAGTGATAATAAGATTTAGTATTCGCTAACAAAAATGTATTCTTCTCGATCATCTTGGAGTTTTTCCTTACTATCTCATAACTGGGGTCGCTCGTAGAGAAGGCTGATACATATACAAAACCACCTTTCTTTACACCGTTTTTAATTTCCGTAATTATTGCTTTGATCTCACTTCTCTTAAAAAAATTGAGCACCCATGCACAAATAATAAGTATGTATCTCTCTTTAGAGATATGAATCTCCCTCAAGTCACACATTGTTGCTTTCACTTTAAGTTTCAATTTTTCTGCTTGCCTATCGCATTTTGAAACAGCAGTCTTAGAGACATCAATGCCCTCAACCGTGAAACCTAGTTTGGCCAGATAGAAAGCGTTGCGGCCTTCACCAATGCCCAGGTCTAATACTTTGCCTTTCGGAATAATATCCGCATATTGTTCCAGTGGAAGATCTGGTCTAAGTCCCCATGCTGCGCTCTTTTTTTTTGTAAATATCATTCCAAAATAATTTGGTTTTCATATTTGAGGATACATCTTATTAGAAAAATGTCAAGCAAAATCAAAAAATTGCGATTTAATCAATTGTTTTTTGCAAAGTTTTCGATACGGAATGCAATTTCTATAAAGTTCTCTGTGCTTTCCTTTTGCTATAATCCGGCCATTACTCAAAACAAATATCTTATCTGCGTTTCTGATAGTTGAAAACCGATGTGCAATTATAAAAGTTGTGCGGTTCTTTAATAAATTTTTTAATGCCTTTTGAATCAAATTTTCTGATTCTGAATCAAGCTGAGATGTCGCTTCATCTAAAATTAAAATTTTGGGGTCCTTCACTATCGCTCTTGCAATCGCTATCCGCTGACGCTCGCCCCCAGAAAGATTGACACCCCGCTCACCAACTTTGGTATCATAACCCTCAGGCAAATCTTTTATAAATACATCCGCATAGGCAAGTTTTGCCGCCTCTTCAATCTCACCATTTTTCGCCTCTGGATTACCAAATCTGATGTTCTCTCTTATCGTATCAGAAAACAAAAATGTCTCTTGAGAACATATCCCGATTTGCTTTCTTAATGATTTAAGATTTACCTCACTTATATCAACCCCATCAATCAAAATCCTGCCTTTGGTTGACTCAAAGAATTTTAGAATCAAAGAAACCAATGTAGTCTTACCAACACCGCTTCTTCCCACAATCGCCACTACCTCCCCGGGTCTTGCTCTAAAAGAAATATCTTTTAGAACCTCTTCAGCACCATTATAAGAAAAAGAAACTTTCTCAAACACAACTTCACCCTGTCTTATCTCTATATTCTTTTTTCCTTCTTTCTCGGGAGTTAAAGCTAAAATCTCAAAAATTCTTTGTACTGCAGCAAGCGAGCGCTGAACTCTCAAATTTAGATTATACAAATTTCTTGTGGGTCCAAATAGATAACCGATGAAAGAATTAAAAGCAATCAAACTACCAATAGTCAAATTCCCACGCATTATTTCAGCGCAACCATACCAGATAAGGACAATTGGTCCAGCCGAAGAAATTATAACCGAAGAGATTGAAGCAATCGTGGCGGTAATATCAAGTCTGACTTCTTTTCTAATTGCCTCTTTTATTCTACTTAACATTTTTATCGTCACCCTTTTTTCGCCTGTAAATGCCTTAATCACAGAAATTCCAGATAATAGTTCCTGTAAATCTTTACTCACTAAGGCATAACGTTCTCTTACATCGTAACTCATATTTCTAATTCGTCTGTTGAAAATCGTTAAAGATAATAGATAAAAAGGAAGAATTAAAAAACAAATAGCAGCCAGCTTTGGATGAATATAGATTGTGCAGGCAAAACCAGCAATAAAGGTGAGAATATTCTGAGCGGCAGAGACCAGAGTATCTGCAAGTAAACCTTGAACCGCATTCACATCATCGCTCAAACGGGACATCAAATAACCGGTCTCTTTTTTATGAAAAAAAGTGAGGGAAAGTTTCTGGATATGCTCAAAGAGTTTTAGTCTTATATCAAATAGAACCCGTCCGCGGAATGTGGTTAATAAAAAACTTTCTAAAAATATCGAGGCCGAGCGAATAAATAGAATACCAGTAATCACAAAACCGATAATATTGAGCAATTGAAAATTTTTGAGAATGATAACTTTATCAATCAAATAACGCGTTAAAAATGGCATTGGTAATTGCAAACCAACTGAGAGAAGCATAAAGCAAAATGCAAACAAACCCTTGCGCCAATAGGGTTTGAGAAATTTAAGGAATCTCATAATTGCTTTGTTATAGTCTAACATTTTATTGATGAAAATTGAGATATCATGTATCTAAAATTTTTATTCTAAACATACAATGGCATTAAAAATAGAAAAGATACTTCACTTTGAACATACCTATTTGACTTTGCAATTTTAACATCTTGTTCTCTTCGTCTCTCTTACGATGGTCATTCAAGGCAATATATAGCCAGCTTTTGGGTTTGAAATTGTAGGAAAAGAGAAAACCAAATCGATTGGTTAGGTAATCGGTTTTACCGAAATTTGTTCCCGGTGTAGTAAAGACAAACTCATTGAAGATAGCAAATTTGGCATCTTTCGAAATCCGAAATTCCATACGGGGTGTAACCACCGGTGTGATGGCAATAATTACTTTCTTATCATCCCATTCAACCCAAGTATTGCTTTCTGCTATCAGCGAAAACCGGGAAAAAAGATAGTATGCACACCAGAGATATCCTGAACCTTGATAGCCCAACCAGTTGCGTAAATAATTATAACCGTAATTATACCAGAGGCCTACACTTACATCATAAGTCTTTGAGTTTGTTCCCCATAGCCACAAATCAATATCCTTTGTATTATAATTAACCACTGTTTCATAAACTGAGCCGTATTTTGTTTTTATGTCTAATGTCCAATTATTACGAAAATAGCCGTTGAATTCAACATTCAATATTTTAGACCAATCCATCACCACGGGCTCTTTTCTATATTGAATTCCTAATCCACAATATAAATTTTGAATAAACCCTGAAGCAAATTCTCGGTATGGGCCAGTCGTAATTGAAATAGATTTACGTCCAATCCAGGGGACATAACCAATTTCCCTTACATCAAAGGAATCACCGATTATTTGAAAACCCATTTTAGTTAAAAAATTGCCTATATAACCATTGAAGCCACCAGTGAATGCAAGACCTACTTTTCCCTGATAATCACTTATCGCTGATTGAAAAAGCAATTGGCTTGACCTAAATCGGCAAGCAAAATCAGTGCCCAATGCATAATTGTATTGAGTTTCATTTATGTGCATCCCGCTTAAAAGCAAACCCAGAGCAGAATTTTCAAAAATTGTCCGTTTAATCCGCACCACACTAAACCATTTTTCTGACTCAGTTTCAAGCGAATCAGTAAGAACGCCTAAAAAACCAGTATTCCAGCGTGCTGTTTTACTCGTGAATTTTAATCCCCCGATAATTGGCACCGGTCTATCATTCAACGATTTTCCGACCAATCGGGAATAGAATATTTCAAGGGGTTGATAGAAACCAGCGCCATCATCGAAATTTGCCATTTTGAAAATATCACTTCCTTCAACAAAGAATGGGCGATTTTCTCTTAAATAGATAGGATATTGGGATAAATTTAAGGTATAAGGGTCAGATTCAATCTGGGCAAAGTCTGGATGTATGGTTATATTTATTGCTGATTGTGATGTTAAGTCCCATTTTAGATTAAGACTAAATTGGGGTAGAAATTCTTTATCCACCCCGTAATAATTTTCATACCTGAAAATGCCTTCTGGATAAAATTCTAAATAATGACCCGAAGATTTAGGATTTATTCCTTGGAGAATACCGAATTTGGAAACTCGTAAGCCCTCTCTTTGAGAAGGCACGACCCAAAAGTCGGTTTCTTGATTGATAGGAATAAATCTTCTAAAATTTGCACCCCACTCTGAAACTCTTTTGTCATAGCGGATTGATTTAAAAGGAATTTTGATTTCTACCTCATAGCGATCAGCGTAGCATCTTACTGCTGAATACCAAACTCCATCCCAAGAAAAATCAAACTGCCTGCCATCGTCAAGAATAATACCATCTTCTTTTATACCACTCGCAGTTATTCTGAAAAAATAGGCTGTTGTTTTGTTATTAAAAGTATCAAGGTATAAACAAAGCCAATCCTCACCGCCCATCAGATGTGCTTCTGGCTTGCGATTTTTGGTGTAACAACGGAATGCTGTATAAAAATTATCCTTGTCATACATTAAATAAACGACTGTTTTTTCTGATGTTTCTTTATTCTCATAAGGGAGATATTGGGCAAAATTATGGATAGAATCTGCCGTTAGCCATATTGCTTCAATAACCCCATCAATTATCGGTGGAGTTATTACATATCGCACCTTAGGCGATTTGTTTACCAATATTAAGGTCAATAACAGAAAATACATAAAAACTATTTGTCCACTTTCCTCAATTTCTTCACTAACTTATTTTTCCAGATGCAATAATAACCACAAATGACTACCACGGTTTAGACTTCCGATTGTTGACTTGTTGTATCATGTATTTGATGACTCTTGTATCTTGGAGAAACTTTCATAAGAAGAACTCAGAATTATCCGCTTTAAATATCTACTACTCCATATACCCTTAACTTTTTGTATCCACGGAACCTCACCAGAAGTTGAAAAGAAATGACTCTGTAGCCATTTTCCTGTCCTTTGACTTAAAAAGGGTATCCCCATTTTCTGTAATTTTCTTTCAATTTTTGCTTTTAAATCCTCTGCCAAAATATAATTGTATAGATAAATTGGATGGCTACAGAAAATAATATCCGCTAGCCAGGTACTGTGCGAACTTTTATCAATTCCCAAATATTTACGAGCTATTGTATTATACATATTTTCCGCTCTTTCTGGTCCAAATTGATATAGATTGATTTCAAAAATGGCATCAACAGCTTGACGTCTTAACCATACTCTTCTTTTTTGCGCAAAATATCGATATATAGTTCTCAAAATCTGTTCCTTAATATTAGAACTATGGAGACTACACAAAATGTCTTTGTCCAGTACCAAATAACCAATAAATTCTGCTGTCCCCTCTTTAATAAATGATGGCTCACTAATGATATCTATATAAGATACGCTTTTTTTTACCAGAACATTCTGAAGTGCATGGGCTATTTCATGGGCAAGGATGATATAGGTGTTTAAGTCGGGTGCTCTTTGCGGATTTAATAAAATGATAGATTTTCTGTCGAAAATGAAATTAAAACAGAGTCCTCCATAGGGAATCTTATGATATTTAATCTCTATTGGCATCTTTTGCAACCGCCAGCCCAATTTTTGAAAAAAAAGATTTAGAAAACTACTCGGTTCTAAATCAACTGTAATATTTGCTGTTAAATTGTTTGAAAAAGAAAACAAATATTCTATGTCCCAAGGTGCGATATCCGGGAGGTTAATTTTGCGGCGCATTTCATTCAGATTTCTAAAATATTCATTATTAGTTCTACCAAGTAGTTGCAAACACAAGTTTACGACTCCCTTTTTCTGTAATTTATTCAAGTTTAATATGAGTTCAGCATAATCACCAAAACCCCAGCGCTGAGCTTCTTTGTTTCGTCTCTTAACCAACTCGGTAAAAGGGCCTGACAAGAGTTTAACTAACGGCAAAATTGAGCTCCAAACTTCTTTCCGTGCTTTCCGTGAAGATGACTTTTCTAAAATTTCTTGCCGCTCAGCATAACCTATTGTTTGCTTTGACCAATATTGTAATACATTCTCTTCCATTTCTTTTCTTAACTTCATGACAGAATCACTGTTTTCAATTTGACTTATTATTGCCTCACGCAACCAATAATGGAATTTTTCTTCTTTTATTTCTACTTGAGATCTGTCTTTCAAATAGTATAATACTTCTAATAATATTTTTGCCCTCATTCTTTCCAAGAATTCACCTTTGTAGGTCCCAATCATAATCTTTTGAAAATGGTACTCAGCTAATCGCTTGTCTATTTCTGCTAAATTTCTTTCGAAATCAATTAACTTCAAATTTTCGCTCCGTTTATTTGTTTGATAAAAATTAGTCCCTTAGTATATAATAAGTTAAGAAATTTGTATACAAGTTTTTTTGCGATTGTTTTTGAAGTATTCATTTCTTTGGCAAACTTATCTATTAAGTTATCCACATTAATCCAGCTACCTAAGTCGGTCAATATAGTATTTAATTCCCCAGCTAAACGAATGAGTTTTTCTGTTTTAGGATCAAAAATGTAAATTTTGTACCATTTAGTAAAATCTTCTGTTTTATTTGGGGAAGTCGGGCGAACAACCATTGACATATCGGGTAATCCGTTTCTTTTAATCTCTCTTTCAGGATAAGTAAAAGTATGAAAAATTAATCCTTCTTTCCACTTACAAAACGAGAATTTTGCAATATTGATTTGTTTTTTTGTTCCTGTATCTATGTTTGTTTGAAAATTTCCTTTTATTGTAGTTAATGCCATTAACATATAAATAGAAGCCCCGTGAAATGTTGGCATTCGATAATAATACCGATAATGATTAAAACTTTTAAAACTATCCTCTAATTGACTTGCAAAATCAGCAAGTAATTGTGTCGTAATATCTCTGCGATGTTTTATTTCTATACCTGGAAATAGAATGATATCCGCTTTATTTTTCATAAAATACTGTTGAACTTCTTCTGCCAGTCCGAATTTTGAGGGATCTTTCCAGATTGGAGAATTTAAAGCTAGCACAAATTCAGTTATGAAAAAAGATGTAATATTTCTCTTTTGTTGTTTTAAAAAATTTAATGTCTGCATAAAATCATACGTCGTTTCAGTGGGGAAGTTGTTTATCACATAAATATGTACAAAAATTCCTAATTCTTTGCATCGCCGTAATATATTTCTTGCAGCGTTCAAATCAATACCTTTACACATTAATTTAAGTATCCTGGGTGAGGCCGACTCAAGCCCAAACTGGATTTGGTATAATCCACTGCTCTTAAGTTTTTTTAAAATATTTCTAGATAAACTTTTCTCAAATCTAAACATTCCTGTCCATAAAAAACCCTGATCAGTGATTTTGTTAGCAAGTAAGTCTGCCCATCTTGGTGAGATGCAGGAAGATATAAGATGGAATAGATTAGTATCATATTTTTGTGCAAGATAACTCATATCTGCAGCTATTTTTGATGGTGATTTTTCGCGATAAGGGCCAAAATAATTGTTGTTATACGAACAAAAGGTGCATTTGTTCCAATAACAACCAATCGCTACTGGTAACCCAATCACTAATCGAGGCGAAAGGTATAATTTAAGAGGCAGCCCATCATAGTCTGGAGGTGGTAAAAAATTAGGGTCTTCATAATAGAATGGCTTATTGCATACATAACTCTTATTTTTTTTCCAAAAGAGATTGCGGCAGTTGTACCATGACTTACATCCTGAGAGGGAATCACATAAATCATCCAAAGCCTGTTCGCCCTCATAAAAAATAATACCGTCAATGTAATTCAACAAAGACTTGAGTTTAAAGCACTCTTTGGCAAAGAGAGACAAAAATGGTCCGCCGAACACAATAAAGATGTTTTTATTTCGCTCACGGATAAATTCACTTAATAAAAGGGCGAATGTAAGCTGCACAATACTGACTATGGATATACCTATTATTTGTGGATTGGTGGCTATTATCTGTTCAACTCTTGCCCTTAGGAAAGATGTAATTTCGCCGGGGAATCGTTTATATACGTTAATCACTTGCCCTAGAGTTTCTACAGCCGGATTAAACAGATAGTAATCTTTTCCCACATAACTAGGGTAAAGGAATGCAACGGTTATAATATTAAATCCACGGTTAATACACCGCCAGGCCCAATCAACTTTTATTATATATTCTTTAAGTTTATTTCTATCAGGGAGGACCCGCAATATCCCCTTTGCATCTTCAATATCTTTTGCTACATATTTTCCACATACTATTATCTCTTCCATTTTTGCAAGAAGCCTTGCGGTGGTGAGATCTAAAAATTTTGCACTGCTTAATTCCTTGTAACGACTGTGAATATGCTCAACTGCTTTTTCCAAAAATTCTGTTGTTAATAAATAGTTGAATAGCTCTATATTAAGATCATATTGAAACACTTTATGACCTTTCTTTCGCAAGAAAGCTGTAAGACAAGGTAAACTTGGATAGGGAGATTCTATGTCCCAATGCGGTGGGAAAATCAATGAGATCTTCATTTTAACCAGGCCACCACCTCATAAATTTCTGCATGATTTCATTTTTAATTCTTAGATCCTTATGTTCGTATGTATAAAAAGAAGAGAATAATTGCGGATATTGTAAAATTAAGTCAACCAATTGATAATTATATTTACCTATGGGTTTTATTGAAACATTAGGATTTGTTTCCATTATTGTGCGATCAGTGCACAATTTTTTGCCGAATTTTTTGTACAAAGGAGAACCACGACAAGATGATAATAAGGCAATTCTTTCTTGACACCCGAGAAGCCGGAAAAAAATAGTCAAGAAGAGAGTTTTATAAAACTGATTGATATTTTCAAAGGGAAAACCCCAGATAAATGATACCGTCGGGTTAAGTTGTGCCTCTAATGTATCATAAACTACCGCAACAGATTGTTCTACTGTAACATTTGATTTGATTTGTGATAAAACAGAATTATCCCCGCTTTCAATCCCATAAAATATTCCTTCGCATCCATATTCTTTCATCTTTTTCAATAAAGGAAGACTTATTGCATCAACTCGAGCCAAACAATTCCAGGTCAGTTTAATATTTCTTTTACCTAATTCATTACAGATTGAATGCACGCGATTTCTGTCCAAGACAAAATTATCGTCATCGAAGCTTATTTTTTCAATATGATGTTCTCTGTATAGATATTCTAGTATTTCACCGACCTTTGTCACAGAATAGCGGTAAACATTTTGACCCCAAATATTCCCAACTTCACAAAAAGCACATCTAAAGGGACAACCTCTTGTGGTCATAAAGGAAAAACTATTGTATCTATGTAAATCAACTTTTGAAAAAGCAGGCAAAGGGAGGGTGTTTAAATCTTTTATCCGGGGACGCGGAGGATTGGAAATAATTTCACCTGTTCGTGCCCGGTAGACTATACCCTTAATATTACTAAAGTCACGGCTTTTACCTTCAACTATTTGTTTTACTAATTCAACTATCGTTTCTTCTCCTTCCCCTCGCACAACTACATCAATAAAACTGAAAGTCTTCAAGAGCTCTTCAGCCACCGGAGTAGGACCGGGACCACCTAGAATTATTGTTATATGAGGATATATTTTTTTAACCCCATCAGCTGCTAAACACGCGAAAGGCAACATATCATTTAAACAACTAATTCCAAGCCATTGAAGGTTAGGTTCCACCAGGGCAACGATATTCGCCGGATCAAAAGGGTTTCTTTTAGCATAAAACTGATAATCATAAAATTTTGTAAATAATCTATTTTTTTCAAGAACAGCAAGTAAGGATAAACATCCCATAGGTAGTGGATGCAGTGGTCTGCTTGTTTTACGATTAGGAATAAATAGGTTAATCAATGTTCCAGTGTTATGTTTCATATAATACTTACGGTTTATTCATACTTTTTTATTCATCTTCAATCTCTTTAATTTGTTACATAATCGCAAATTTTGCTTTATCGTGTTTTCTTCCGGCGTGATTTTCTGAGCCTCTAATAACCATTTTTCACCTTCCGTAATTCTTCCAATTTTTAAATAAGCGACAGCTATATTATTCATAACTTTTACATCTTCCGGCCTCCGTTTAACTACTTCCTTGAAGTATTCTATCGCCCTTTCCCAATCACTCAAGGCTAACGCCGCACGGCCTAGTTCCTGATATATGAAAGCTATTTGCTCAGAAGGTTCGGCTTCTCCACAACAATACTTTTTTAATAGCCTTTTATAATAAATTAAAGCCTTGTGCCATTCGTGCTGATCACTTAATATTCTTCCCTTTTGAAACTCAGCAGCAAAGAATGACGGGTCTAAACTTATGACTTCATTAAACTCCTGCATAGCTTTAACATATTTTCCTATTTTGCGATGTATAACACCAAGAAAATAATAAATCATAGGAGAATGTAGTTTTTTTCTGAGGGCTTTGATAAACTTATCCCTAGCTAAATATAAATTTTCCTCAATAATAAGATTTAAAATGCCACACGTGCCCTCAAACACTGATTGATATTTCAGTCGTTTTTTATCTAACAGTTTATTTTCAACCAGCAAATTTCTTAGTTCTTCATTAGTCTTAATAAAACGCGAGTATTTTGTTGCCATAGAATATTTTTCCCTGAGAATTGTTTAAAACAAGCGGGTTCTGCCTCTGAAATTATGTGGCAAAAACCCGCTTGTTAATCTAACCAACCCTTCTGCAAGGGTTATGCTCATTGTTGCCGATGTTATCGGCTATTTCGTCTTCCAAATCTTCGACAACAAGCAAAGAGAGCAGTTTTTGTAGTTCCTTAGAAGGGTCTTTTTTAGTTTTAGTATTATCTTTCATATTACCCCCAAATGCTTAATGAGTTCCTTTTGTTTCTTAAGTAATCCATAGCAACCCGGCCCCCGAGTAGTACGACCTTTTTGAAGGACCCTTCTCGCTATGGGTTGGAAACTCCGCACCGAGAGGATGCGGCCAACCCACAAGGGGTCAGGACCGGAACCACACGCACCCGAATTTAATACCACCAAATATCACGACCCCTTTGCCTAACTATACTTGCAATTTTTGTGCCAGAATTTTGTCCTGAAATTTCAAGACTTTTTTCTGGGTTTGTGACATTTTTGTCAGTGGTTTTGACATAAAATGTCAAAACCCCAAAAATCAGCCGATTTTGAACAAAGATTTTTAAAATCTCCCGAAATCACAGGGATTATTTCAATCTGCTGCTCTTAGAAGTACACCAGATATTTCACCTTAACCGCACCTACCTGATTCTGTAATCTAAGACTGCCATTCTGAGCTGTGCGATAGTCATTTAAGGCAATGTAGAGCCAGGACTTGGGTTTGAAGTTGTAAGTAAAGAGAAAGCCAAACCGATTGGTCAAAAATTCTGTCTTGCCAAAATCTGTGCCTGGTGTGGTCAAGACAAACTCATTGAAGATTCCAAAACTCATCCTGGGTGTAATCGTAAGATCTATCATCGGTGTTGCCATGGGCCAGACGGCAATGATAGTATTGGTCGTATCCCACTCAACCCAGAAGTTTGAATTCACTTCTAATGAAACCCGGGGTATAATTTGATAAACAAAGCCACACCAGCTTAAAACCTGATAACCTAAAAAGTTATTTTTGTAGTTATAGGCATATTCTAAATTACCACCCAACCAGAGATGAAGACGTAAAGTGCTGCGCCAGAATGAAAGACTCGCTGCCCGTTTAACGTAATTAAAACCCTCTTCATAATAAGGGCCCAGTTTTATCTCCGAACTGATTCCCCAATTCTGACGAAAACTTGAAGTAATCGTAAACAGAGCGAGTTTTGACCAATTCTCTGCATCACCTGCTTCCTGGTTTAAAATAAAACCCGCCCCATACCACAAACTTCTCAAGGCACCTTCTTTATATAGTTTTAAAGGACCAGTGAATAATTGGAGCTTTTTACGACCCGCCCAGGGCACATACCCAATATCCTGCACGTCAAAAGAATCCTGAACCACCTCACAACTGGCCATAGTTCTGAATCCTCTGACAACTCCGCGGAAGCCGGTAGAAGTCGCCCACCCCATTTTACCACTTTGATCACTGACTGCCCCCTGCATAATTAGTTGATTAGCACCAACACGATATACACCATCCAGTCCCAGGGCATAGTTATAATTCTGAAAATCGGCTCTGACCCCGCTGAAAAGCATACCCAAATGAGAATTGTCCAAAACCTTCATCATTATTCTGGTTACACCAAAAAACCGCTTCGGTTCAACCACGGGATTGTCATTAACAATATAATGAAGTGAATCCGTATAAGCACAAAGCAGACCATAATTGAATTTTTTGATTCGCCCGGTTAACTTAAGACCACCAATAATCGGCACTGGTTGGTCATCAGCCAATGACTTCCCTATTCTCCGTGAATAAAAAATATTTAAAGGCGAATAGAACTGGCCATTTTTACCAAAATCTGACAACCGAAAAATCTCTTTACCTTCAATGAAAAACGGGCGACGTTCACTTAAATAAGTTTCGTATCTTGATAAGTTTAAAGTAAACGGATCAGATTCAATTTGTGCAAAATCCGGGTATAATGTGCTGGTAAGAGTGGTCTGCGGGGTAATATCCCATTTTAAATTCAAACTGGCACGAGGCGTGAACTCACTTGCCTCTCCTGATTTTTTATCATAACGCACAAAACCTTCTGGGAAAAGTTCAAAATAATATCCCTTTACCTGAGGCAATATGCCTTTTAAAAGACCGTATTTTGATACCAGATTACCTTCGGCTTGTGAAAACTCAACCCAGTAATTCCACTCCTGCCGAGCAGCAATATAACGCTGAAAATTTATTCCCCATCCAGGTACATTCTCTTTGTAGCGAATCGAACAAAAAGGAATCTTGATTTCTACTTCATAACGGTCATCATAAGCCTTTACTGCACAATACCACACACCATCCCAGGAATCATCCACACTTCTGCCGTCATCAAGCACCAAACCGTCCCAGTAACAACCGCTCGCTGAGACGCCAAAATAATAAGCCGTGGTTCTGCTGTAAAAAGGGTCAAGAAATAACATCACCTGATCCTCATGGCAGCCTAACTCTCTGGTCAAACGGTAATTCTTTGTCCAGCAGCGAAATGCGACATAGAGATTATCTCTATCCTGCAGAAGATAAACCTTTGTTTCATCACCAGGATCAGTTCCTTCATACGGCATATATTGAACAAAGCCATAAGCCGAATCCGCTTTCTGCCAGGTCTTTTCAATATACCCATCAATTACTGGAGAGGTATCCGTAAAACGGACTGAGATATACTTTTGATTAATGTTCCAGAAAATAAGTAATATTAAAAAGCTCATTTTATCTTCCGTTTGTATTGAAACATATTAACAAATCTTTCTTGCTCAACAGTTTCTTATATCTTTTATTATAATGACAAAAAAAATATTTTAATTGGGATAAATTAATAAAAATCATATTATTAATTATTTTGTTCCAATAGCCGGTGAACTTCTTCTTGATTGATCCCTGCTCTTACCATCACATTTTTTAATTCCATATGTAATATTCTGAATCTTTCATACGAACATTCATTTTTAAAACAACAACGACTGCATGTTGGACAAACTGCATTATTCCAGTTAATAAATATTTGCTTAGGTTTTTTAAACTCACCAAAAATCTTTTCGACTATTAGAGAACCATAAATTTTTGTTAAAACTTCTTTGTTCATCATAATGTTATCTTTTCGTTTTAATATAACAAAATAGTTCTTCAGACATCGTAAGTAAGAATTTATCTGGAAATCGTAATTTTTTTTACATAAAAGATTATCAATTACGTTAATTGCTTTGGTTAGCTCACCAAGTTTCCAGTATGCATAGATTAGAAAAGATGGCAAATTAATTTTCCCCAAAAATGATTTTGAAGATAAAGGAAGCCCCGTTAACGATAACAGATTACTATCGTAACCTAACCTAAGTAGATTTTCAATATACGAAACCGTAATTCTCAATCTTTTATTAGAAACGCGATCTATAGATCTTAACACCGAGGCTACCGAAACTTCTTCTTCAACTACCCTCAGTTTAGTATAGCTGAAATATCTAATTTCCGATATACCGGGTATTATTATTTGAAATGTTGGGAATTTTAAATAACTATTATTTCTAATCAATAATTTCCAGTTCATTTTTTTAATGAAATCAATTAGATAATTTAAACAATCACGATTGTTACGGAAACTTCGAACATAATTTTGCCTATTATATTGAAAGGTATAACAATCACTGAAGAAAACATTCGGCAAAACCGTCATACTCCGGAGGTCATAATACTCAAGGGACTTTTTTGATATTTCAATGCTTTCCTCAATATCGAATGGCCTAGCATGATGTAATTTCCACTTTAAATTTAATTGTAACAACTCTGTAAGAGCCCTGTTCAACGCCATTCGTAAATCAGGATGAGCACCAAAGGAGATTAAATATTTATTAGACACTTGATCAAACAGCAGAATTGCAATAACAGGAAGATTAATGTTTAAAGAGCAATCTCTAACTTCAACAAAGTAATTTTTATTTTGTCTAATTTTTTTTAAAATCAAATATTCATTAGTAAAGTATTTTTGAAGCAATAACTCTGGGATTCGCGGGGGATTAATTTCATTCTGAATAATCTTTATTTTAGCAAATCTTTCAAATATCTCTGATATTCCTTGAACGATAGCTTCTTCAAATGTATTTCCGGCACACATTCCATTACTACCATAAAACAATGGAGTAAAAACAGATGGAAGATAAACAATTGAGTCAGAAAAAACATCATAGTATGGTATACAAAGAAGATCTGTTTTATAAAAAGATTGGAATTTCAATAATTTACGTAAATAGGGAATCACCTTATTTTTATTTAAGTGGGGGAATTTATTGATTATTTCTGGTGGCATTTCTTTTATAAAAGTGGGTATATCTATGAATTTTTCATCAGGAGTGACAAAAAAATTACAGTGCTTTGCTAACTTTTTGTCAAAGCTATAAAATAAATCGAGAGGATATAAAATTTGATTTTGTAGTCGTTCCATTAGCTCACCATAAGCGCTAGCAAGTGCTTCTTTGTATGTAACACCTTTGCCGTATACACCCCAATTGGTTTTTTCATCTATAGTTAAATGTAAAGAACAAGTATCAGCACATGAAAAATACCATTTTTTTTCAATAGGAAAAAGACCCAGCGGTTTCAAAATTGTCCTTATATTAGTAACTGTTATTTCTGGCCTTTCATCCTTATAACCAAACATATTGATTTTTTTTCAATAAATAAGATTTAAATTTCGACATATAAATAACATTATATGACGAATAAATACAAACAGTTTTATTAAAGGAATAACTTATGTTCTTTTTCATTATCCAATAATCTAAACCCATCTATCTTTACTTCTTCTCCTTTATATGTAAATTTACATACTTTAAGAAGTGCTAGTATTGTTCCTCTTATTATATCACCGAGATTGCCAGTTGAATTTATGCAATTTTCGTCAGCTGGTAGCTCAAATCGATAGATATAATCACCCACTTCGTCTGTATTCTTGTAATTAATATTCATTTCTAAAACTCAATTCGCGTACAGGGCAATAGGAAAACTCTATACCCAGTTTTTCGCTCAATTTCAGTATATGGTACACCACTAAAATCTCGCCCCCAACCAGCCACAAAAGTTCGAGGTATTACCACTGCTTCAGGCTTAAATTCTTCAACAAAAGAAGTATTAAGTAGTCGACAAAAATCTTCAACCATCATTAAATCTCCAAGAATAATGTTTCCACCCCAAAAATAATTTTTTGTCGTAATAAATTTAACATCACAATTGTTAAAGAAGATCTCTAGGTTAATAAACTCTCTTAACTTGTTTAACTGCTTCTTCATAAGGGGCGATACAAAAACAACAATACGGGAGAATTCTTTAGACAGAATCAATTGTTTAAGTTTCCTTAAAGCAGGGATATAAATTGAATTACACATAAGCACTCCCCAAAAAGAGCCTAGGGTAGTCGAATAACCCTTTGGTTTGTACGGATATGCATATTTCTTATCTCCAAATTCTCGTAAAGAAAAAAATTTTTTTTCACTACCCCTTCTTACAAACAAGTTGCACACTTTCTTACCGTTTTTTTGTATTTTCATCATTTCTCTAATGAATCCATTGCGTGAAAAAATTTTCTTATCATTAATAGCCAATATAACATCACCACTTTTTAAACCGATATTGTAAGCTGGAGAATTTTTGATAATACCATCAATCACTGGTGAAATTGAAGAAATCCAGTAGGAATTAATATCTAAAATTATCGGCATATCATAGTTGTTTCTAATTTTGCAAAAAAACGTTCTAATTTTACACCAGTGTGTCTTCATGTATGATAGGCTATAAGAAGTTGGTTTGTTATATTTATTAAATCCAGGGAGAAATAAAACAACATAGAGTGCTTCCATTTTTTGGAGAAAATCTAAACTTTTTCGAACATCATTGAAACTAATTTCCGGCCACATAAGAATGCTTCCTATATAACTTATTTCATAAGCACGAACAAGAGAAATTCCTTTAACTACATTTTCGTGACATCCCCCTCCCATAATTTGCTTTCGAAGATTTACACAGGTGGAATTCAGTGAAATATTTAGATGGATGGGCTTTAAAGATTCTAATCTTTTAATAATTTTTTTAGTTAAAAAAGTTCCGTTCGTTGTTATTTGAATTGGAGATACTGGATCTTTTTTCCGAGCCTTCTCCAGGATTCGAATAGCATATTTGTTCAGAAAAAATTCACCGGTACTCACATAATAGTCGAATAATCCTTTTTTTTCCAATGCATTGTAATATTTTATCCTTGTATTTGCTTCATCAAGACTCATCATATAATTATGGTCATCTAGCGGACTATTTTTACGATAACAATAAATACATGAACAATTACATTTTGAAGAAAGAACACGCAAACCTTCAAAGAGCGATGTCGTTTTTCTTGTCCAGAATTTTAACTTCAGTCTAAAACCTGTTATAATTATCCTCTTTTTATTTTTATCAAGAAAATAAAATTTTTGTAATATTATTAACAAAATTTCTTTTATCATTATTATAACCGGTTCGGTAAATCTTATATAGTGATATGGAGTATAATTTAGCCCTGTATGTTCTGTTACGATGGCTGACTTGAAATTATTTTTGGAAGCGAGATATTTTATGTCATATATATTAATTTTTTTACCATTTTCATCTTCAAATTCTATAACTTTACTGAATGTTTGGAAAATTGTTGCAATATATTCCCTAACAACTACAGTCGGTTCCATTAATGCTCCTTTTTTATATGAAAGATATAAAAATAAATGATAGGAACAATTAAAATAAATAAAAATGATATTCCTAACACAGGACGGAATCCTATTTTATCACTCAAGCCAAAAACGATGGAGCAAAGTATCGTCGAAAACCCAATCATTAAGCTGTTTACAGAAAGAGCTGTGGCTCTTATATCGTCTGATAAATATTTGTTTATTAAGGATTGAAATAAAGGACGTTGCATTGCATAAAAGAACATATAGAAAATAAAAACAACAATATATGCCACTTTATACATAGCAGATAAATTTACCATTATTACAACCATTAGACTAACAATTACGGATTCAACTACTAGACTTTTAGCTTCATTTTTAAAAATACTATTTAAATTACCGGCATATTTTGCGCCAAGTATTGCACCGATTGTCGTTAAACAAGTAATAATTCCAAAATATGTTTTGTCAACACCTAATCTGTAATTGAAAAACGGCTGCCAAACGAGTGATATTACTCCAGAGGATGCAAAGAAAAAGAATAGGGCAAAATTGAGCAGGAGTAATACTTTTCTGGAATACATAACTTCCATACCTTTTTTTATTGTTTTAAGATATTTCCTATAGGCGTCCACTACCGACAACTTTTTTCTTCTTCTCTTATCAACTCCAACCATCAGTATAAACATACCGAGAGTTATTGTCCCCATCCCCATAAAAAGCCAGAGTTCCTTGAGAAATTTATTAGCAACAAGAATACTGCTGAGAATAAATCCAGTTAATGAACCGATATAACTTATCGACTCAATTTTACTCCAATAGTGAACGACGTTTTCCTCTCCATTAGAAATAGATTCAGCATACCATGCTTCCAGTGCTCCAGAGCAGAATGTCGCCATGATCCCTTTAAGCAGAAAAACTAAAAAAAATTGATATTTATGAATCACAAAGTACATCAGGAGAGATAAAAAACCACCTCCAAGAAAGGATACTGCAACAGATTTTTTGCGTCCTACCAGATCTGCGTAAGCACCGGTTGGTATTTCAAAGATCAAAACACCTAGGTAATGTATAACAAACATCAATCCTATGTCTTGTGAATCCAAACCACTTTCATAGAAGTATAAGATTAGATAGGGACCGATTATTCCATTGATAAATGACGAAAAAAAATAAATATAATTAAAAATTCTCATTCTATGTATTGAGGTGAAAACATTTATATGGGTTACTTAAAAATTTTTTATGACTAAGGTAATTGTAAGCTATACATCGTGGAGATGGACAATAAAGGAAATCAGCACATTTTGAACAAATATAATTATTTGATTTAAATAAATATTGCACATAACTTCGTATAGTTTTTGATTTCGTATTGTTCCAAATTTTTTTGATCGGTTGTTCTTTTACATTCCCCAGAATTATTTCACGCGTAGTATTTACTCCAAAAATATTACATGGAACAACATCGCCACTGGGAAGAATTGTTAAACTCAGAGAAACTGCACAAGAGTTTACTTTACTTTGTGTGTAAGCCGAATCACCTTCAATTATTACATCAGGATATTTTGTTCGTAGTTCTAGTATTTTTTTATTTACATATTCAATTTCTCTGTAAGTAGGAATATATTCTTTTAATTTTTTCGCTCGCCCCCATTTTTTAAGCCGGTGGAATGCAATTTTCTTAATTCCTATTTTTCGTAGTAAGTTAACAATATTTTCTATATAAAGATAATTTTGTTTTCCATAAGTTATCTTAACCACTATTTGGTCAGCCCGACCTGAATTCACAAGCATTCTTAATGCTTTGGTAATTTTAAAAAAGGTACCATAGCCGCGTAAATCATCGTTCATTGAAGCATTCGAGCCTTCTATAGAAATATTAAAGGATTTTATATTAAATCTTTCCAGACGTTTAATAAATTTTATTTGGTTTAATAAAATTCCATTTGTCGAAAGTCCAATTTCTATTTTTCGGCGAGAGAATTCTTCTAAGAGTACGAAAAAATCTTTATGCAAAGTTGGTTCACCTCCACTGAATGCGACAAAAAAAATTTTTTCTTTTTCCATTTGAGCAGCAATATTTAATATCTCTTCAGTTAACATTTCATTACCCTCGCCTGGGATAGTTCCATACAAACAATGGTTGCACTTAAGGTTGCACTTATATGTAAGAAGAATTTCTAAACTTATAGGTACCCTCAATGATAATGATCGTTCAAAATAATTACAACTACTTTTATCTGGTTTATTATTATAAGATAACCAGTGTTTTTGAACCACGTGAAGCAATTCATTTATTTTTTTCTCCATGATGCCCACTGGAACATTATATCTATTAGCCAGAACCATCGGAATTCTATCGTACGATCTGTCTTTTTGCATTTCTTTAAGAATATAATAAAGTAAAAGAGTCCTGTAAACAATGATATATGAATAATTACGTTTGTCAACTATTAACGTACTATTATTTTCTCTTCGGAAATTTATAAATTTTATGAAAGAAAATTGCTTCATAATTTAGTTAATAAATTATGTAAGAGGGGAAGATAACCTTCCCCTCTGTCAAAATCAGCGTTGATGGTAAGGAGCACTACATTGTGTGCAAGCTCCGGTGCCTCCGAATTGAATAAATCCCTCATCATTCAGTTCAGAGAGCAGTTCTGCGAGAATTAACTCTTTCTCCGTAGAATTTTCTTTCACTGTTTTTTGCATTTTTACCTCCTTGTTTGTATTTTTAATATATGTCCACTTGTGCCCCTAACAATAAAAACTCACTGATTTTTTAACAGATTAGTTAAAACATTACTTAAGTGAGCACATAAGTCAGGGCCAAACTCTTCTAGATCTCTTTTTCATTAGAGATCATATACTTAACTTGCAATTTTTGTGCCAGAATTTTATCCTGAAATTTCAAGACTTTTTTCTGGGTTTGTGACATTTTTGTCACAGATTTTTTGAAAAAAATAGGGCAAAATCACGCAGTGCTTTATTTTACAGTACTTTGCCGTTGTGACATTTTTGTCAGTGGTTTTGACATAAAATGTCAAAACCCCAAAAATCAGCCGATTTTGAACAACTATTTTTAAAATCTCCCGAAATCACAGGGGAATTCAACAACCCTCCCTGCATTTTTCTCTCCATCTTCATTTTCACATTTAGTCAATTGACAAAATGTGAAAAATGATAAAAGACAAATAGATGATTTACTGAGTTATCGAATTAAAACTATTTTTCTAACCTGTATTTGCTAATTTGCAAAAATATACACCATCTGGTAGTACATTACCCGATTTATCTGTGCCATGCCTCAGTCTTTACTTCCAACTTTAGCTCCAGATTCAAAAAGACGATTTTCCAGTATTCTGAAAAACGGGATAAATAGAATTTCTGTCCGGTTAATATATATCGTTGTATCAAGCGTAAGATTTACCACCAGTGCTTTCCCCGGTTTATATTTATCCACAAAGCTTCTCAACGCCCTGGGAATTTTTGGTATTGTTAATTTTTTATATTTAACCTCAACCGGAATAAGGCCTTTTCCCGAATCAATCACAAAATCAACTTCTGCTTTATCCTTTGTGCGCCAAAAACAGATTTTTGACGAACTCATTTTGATCTTCTCTTTCAAAGCATTGAAAACAAAATTCTGAAAGACAAAACCCATATCTTTCAGGCCACCGAAATCTCCGGATGCAAAATTCCTCAAACCGAGGTCATAGAAGTAAAAGATCGGTGATTTCGTAATTTCTTTTCGAATATTTTTAAAATAAGGAGATATTCTCTGAATGATAAAAGTCTTTTCCAGATACCAAAGATAGTCTTTTACGGTCTTAACAGATATGCCCAGTGTCGACGACAATTCCGAAAGATTCACCAGACTCCCAATCTGAGCCGCCATTACCTTCGCCAGATTACTGAACGCTTCAGTCTTCTGGATCTTCAATAGATAATAGATATCTCGTTCAATATAACTTTGATAGATTTCGTTCATTACTTTCCGCTTCTCTATCAGTTCTTTCTCGAGAACAATCCGCGGGTATCCACCAAAATTTAAATATTCTTCAAGAAGGTCATAAACCCGACTGCTTTCTACCGAGAAAAAATCCGCAAGTCTGTTTTCATACTTATATTCAGTTCTAAAATTCGTAAACTCTTCAAAAGACAGAGTTGAGAGTTCAAAAAGCCTCTTCCTCCCTACGAGTGATTCGTGAATCTTTTCTTTCAACTCCACACTCCCCGAACCCGAAGTGATGAATTTATGCGGCAAGTTCATGTCGTAAATTCCCTTCAAGAACAGTCCGGCATTCTCTTTCCGTTGAATTTCATCAATAAAGATAAATCCCTTCTGTTCGCCTATCTCCAATTCGATCTTCTTTACCAACCTTGACTGGGAACTGAAAAATTCTTTATCCTCTTCAATATCCAGGTTCAAAAAAAGAGTCTTTTCTCCTTTCTTTTCCAGGTAATCTTTAAGCAAAAGCATCAGGGTAGTCTTTCCTGCCTGCCTCGGCCCCACGATAAAACTGATTTCCTTCCTGGAAAGGTGGGCTTTAAGTTCTTTAAACAACTTTCTTTTAATCATATTACCATTTTAGTCCGATTTTTAAGAAAGTCAAGTACCGAATTTCTCGGGTTAATGGCCTCTGAACCAATCACCTTTGTTCATGATCAAACCTTGAGTCAAAAACAACTCTGGTTTCCATAAGTTATTTTAATTGATCAGCGCTATCAGAATTCACAAAAGTCCTTGGTTCATCCATCACTCAGTTCTTCTCCGCTTCTTTGATGCAGCGGTAGACCTGTCGGATGCTGAGATCCAGAAGTCGACTGACTTTTTTCACGTCCCGGCTGTGGGCGAGAAACGTTTCATAGACCAGATTCGCCCGATAACGCCGCACCTTTTCTTTCAGGGAAACCGGCTGGCCGGTCTTCAATCCGATGTCGTCCGCATCAATGTACTCTTTCCGACAGGTTAAAAACGCCTGTCTTATGATCCCTTCCAATTCCCGGACATTCCCCGGATAGTCGTATTCCATAAGCAAAGAGACCGCTTCTTCGGTCAGACCGGCGATGAATCCGTGATGGTTGTCCTTTAACTTCAAAAGAATGTGCTCAATCAAATTAGGGATCTCCGCCTTTCTCTCCCGAAGCGGCGGGATATTAATCACCGGTGTGTTTATACGGTAATACAGGTCTTCCCGAAACTTTCCTTCTCTGACCATCTTTTCCAGATTGCGGTTGGTGGCGAAGATGAATCGTACGTCGATCTTTTTCTCTTTATTCCCACCCAGCGGAGAGACCTTTTTCGTCTCAAGTACACGCAGGAGTTTACCCTGAACATCAAACGGTAAATCGCCGATCTCGTCGAGAAAGAGTGTACCGCAGGATGCGTATTCAATCCGTCCAACTCGATCATACCGGGCGTCAGTGAACGCCCCTTTAGAGTACCCGAACAGTTCTGCTTCAAAAAGGGTATCAGGAATCGCAGCGCAGTTCACCACCACGAAACGTGCTGCAGCACGGTGGCTGGCATTATGGAGCGCCGACGCAATCAGTTCCTTGCCGGTACCGCTTTCTCCAACAATCAAAATGTTAATGTCCTGCATTGCAAGATGTCGGATCTTTTGCTTTATTTCATTCAACCCGATGATGTCTTCAGTGGTGTACGGAGCAAAGACCGCTTTGATTTTTTTGTCTTTTTCTAATTTCTCTTTGAGCGGCTCGAATAGAAATAAAAATTTATTGCTGTACTGTTTACGGGTGACCATAAACGACGATTTCGTACGTCGGGAATAAACGATCTCATTGGAAATTCTGTTTGAAGAAAAAAGGTCGATGTTGAAATCCCCCCGAATATTTTCACCTCTGCCAATCTCCAGGATCTGGCGAGCCCTGAAATTGACGTACCAGACCCGGCCGTTCTGTTCGGTCAGAACAATACCGTTATTGAGCAGATCACACACGGAAATAATGAAATTGCCCTGAGTTATCTCGGTGTATTCCCGGCTGATGAGATGCGCCAGTGTCTTGACGAGGGCGAATGTATGAGGATGGCTTTTACGGTTGGGATGAATAATAACGATGATCCCCAACAGAAGACCGCTGTCAATTACCGGCGCAGCAAAGCAGGAACCGTTCCTGAGGAATTTCGTAAAATATTCAGTACCGGAGACATAGAACGGTTTTCGTGTTTTCAAACAGAGAGATGCTGCGTTTGTACCCGCGTCTTCCTCGCACAGGAACGCGCCCTCAACAAGTCCGTACTTTTTTCTACTGGCTAAGACCTTACGGGGACCGACGATCTTCAATATGCAGCATTCAGAATCAAGGAGAGCGGTCAAAGAACCACACTCTTTAAAGGTTTCTGCCATAAGCATCATATAAGGAAGCGCGGCGTCAAGCAGGAATTTATGCCTCTTCTGTCTCCTGTGCAACTCTGTTTTGTCGACCCTTCTACGTAATCTCTTTACGTCGGGATTCAACCCCATTTCCCGACAGCGTTTGATTGACTCTTTGATTATACTCTTTCTCTTATTCATCTCTTCCCTTTTTATCTATCTTTAAACTTTACCGACTAAACAAAAAGGTACAAACCGACCCGTTCTTCAGAACCAGATCAGCTCGTACCTTCTCTCAGTTTGATTATACAAAAATTCAGAACAAAGTCAATTATCAGTGTGATACTTAAGTGTAACAGGAAAGATATTCGCAACAAATCCGTCTTTTTATTCAATAAAAAAACAGCCCCGACAGAGCTGTTCTTTCATAACCTGAGTCGGGACTGTTGTAATTCTACTCGCTCACATCAAGCGCAAAACAGGTAACCGTGCGCTGGATGCCCTCCACTCCTCTGATGTCGTTGATGATAATGGACTTAAGTTCATTTAGATCCTTGCCTTCGGCATAGCAGATCACATCATGAAGTCCGGTTACGACATGGGCGTGTTTTACACCGTTTATTCTGTTCAGGGCGTCAACAACATCACCCTCTTTCCCTGTTGCAGTATTGATTAATAAATAAGCAGCAACTGACATTGCTTCCTCCTTTTTTATTGTTCCCGGTAATTATACCAAATATCAAAGCGAGGTCAAGATAAAAATTGTGTGTATTCTGTTTTGGTCAGCGTTCAGGCATGGCAGTGATTCGGACTATTCCATCTTTTCAATCATCTTTACCAGATCTTCAAGCCTTGCCATAATCTCTTTAATAAGATCGATCTTCAACCAGTAATGACGTACCCGCCACTTTATATCATAGCGCACCAGGTCAAGATCACGCAGAACACGAAGAACGTGGGAGATCGTCGGAACGCTGATGCCGAGAATGTGAGCGAGCTGCTCCGGAGTTTTTTTCCCTTTTTTAAGGATGTGGAGAGTCTCGTACGCCGTGGGATTTGCCAGGGCACGGCAGATGCGCGACGCCCGGTAACGGACCTCTGGTATCTTTTTCTTAGCCATATACCATTATATCTCATTTTCACATTTTGTCAATTGACAAAATGTGAAAATGATAATCATCCCTTGACGAGGCACTTGATTTCTTTTATAATTAAGTACATAATAGCTATATGATAAATAGCTATATAATAGTTAATAGTCATATGATAGTTATATAGTCGTGAGGAATAAGTGTGTCACAACGAAAGAAAGTAGAGGACAAAAGTTGAAAGGTGATGCATAAAAATCAATGATGAGAGAAAGAGGGGAGAAGACGACAAAGGTCCAATACTACGGGAATGAGCAGTACGAATTGAATCCGCAACAGGGCAGGAAAAACGGATAAAAGAGGAGGTGTATCATGCGTATAAATAACCGTGTGCCTTATATGGCTGTAATTTTATTTGCAATGCTTCTGAATACAGTCAGAGCCCAATATTTCTATACATTTGTCGCAACCACGGAATCGTTCGACGCCACGCTGTTCAACAACAGTCATAAGATAGCCGTCAGAAAAGAGATAAACGGTGAAGATACGGTTTCAGTGGTCTTTCACAGTGCAGACAGTGTAAAGTTCATCTACTCAACAAACAGAGGAACCACGTGGCAGGGGTTGACGACCCTCGGGCCCGGTATTTTCCCGGCGATTGACGTGGATTGCTTCGGGTTCCGCCATATCGTCTGGCAGCAGTTGGATACAATATCCGGAACTTATAACATCTATTATGATTGTCTTGAGGATTATGCTCCGCCGGTCAATATCAGCTGCTCTGCGGAAAATTCAATCACTCCGGACGTCGTGGTTGATTCATCCCTTACAGCACACATTGTCTGGACCGAACAAGAGGGGAATTATAATAAGATACTCTACCGAAACTGCAAAGCCGGTTCTCTAGGAACGATCTTTCAGGTCAGTCCGGACTGGACCAATACCACGCACACCCTGCCTTCGATCGGTATTTTTGCTCCTGACAACCAAGTCTATGTGGTGTGGGACGGAATCGACTACGGCAGTTATTCTCCTTATTTGATTCTTTATAGATACATGGCAGATACTGTATGGTCGTCAGTCGACTGGATCTGGGGCCATTACAAACCGACCCAGCATTCTTCAATTGATTACGACCACGGCGAAGATTCATTATCCGGTTGTTATGATTATGAAGATGAATACAATAACAATTATGAAGTTCACTTTTTCATGGGTAATGGCGGAGGGTATTCAACGCCCGGCGATTCCAAATTTCCGGTTGTTTCCACAGTAACGACAGCATGGTCGTATCTCTTCTGGCAGGAAGATTCTGCTGGTGTTGTTGACATCTATTATAATACTTATTATTTTAACAGCGGCTGGAGCAGTGGAACAATCCGCACTCTGTTCAACATTAATGAACCTGTCCGCGCACCCAGTTGCTGTGGTGCATCCATGATCTGGACACAGGGCAGCAGTCCGCCTTACAGTATCTACTTTGCTGACTTCAGTTATCCGGTAAATACTGAAGAAGTAAGGAAAAGAAACACTCAGCAGGGAGTTCTGGAGATCACGCCCAATCCCTTTACAAACAAAACAGTGATTTCTTATAGAGGCGAAGTATCCAGCATCAAGATCTTTAACACTGCAGCAAGGTTGGTTAAAGAATTTAACAGCTCAAGCTTACCTTTGTTAAAGAAGATTGTGTGGGACGGCACCACTGATTCTGGAAAAGAAGTTCCCCCTGGTACTTATTTCTGTGTTTTAAAGAACAGCAGAAAGCGGATTGTGAAGAAAGTCGTCAGATTAAGATAAGATTAAATTATAAATTCAAACTCCGGGGCATTGTGCAGGGTTGCAAAGACACCGCAGTATTTATCCTTAGAGAGTTCAAACGACCGTAAAAGGTCTTCCCGGCGATAATCACCCTTGCATTCGAATTTCAATTTTATCTTTTCGTATCTCTTTGGATGTTTTTCTGCACGTCGGCCTTCAATAGTAACCTCAAAACTTTTTATTTTACCGCCTTTTTTCTGAAGGATCGCAACAATATCCATTGCCATACAACCTGCCTGGGCGACCAGAAGCAGATCCATGGGCCGAAATCCCTGGTCATAACCACCGATCTTTACTGCGGTATCGACAATCAGCTTGTGTCCGTAGTCGTCCTCAGCCGTGAACTGAAGACCTTTATTCCAGTGTAACCTTATCACAGAACTTCCTTTTAAAGAAATGCCTTTATTCTTTTAATAAAGAATCAATAAAGGCGTCAAACTGGGCTTCAAGCTGCGGCGAAAACCCGACCTGAGTCTTTCTTATCTTCCCTTTTTTATCCAAGATGAATATGTTGGGAATCGCCCTTACTCCGTAATCCGCCGCCACGTTTTTGTTGTCGATCAAAATAGGGTAAGGAATCTGGTGCTCGTCCCGATAACCGAGCAAAGTGCTCTTGTCTTCCCGGCTGATGCCCAGTACGACAAAACCCTGATCATTATATTTATTGTACAGCTTGATAAATACGGGAATGCTGCTTCGACAGGGCAGACACCAGGTCGCCCAGAAATCAATAAGCACGACCTTTCCCTGCAGTGACGAAAGGGTGATCTCTTCGTTGTCAATACTGGTTAAAGTGAAGTCCTTGGCTGAGGACGTATTTGATTTCGCCTTGTCCGCTGAAGGACAGGCGAGAAATAACAGAGCAACGATCAACAGACTCAACCATTTTATTCTCTTCATCTTTTCCTCCAGTGTTATTGCCCCTCTATGTAAGGCTTTAATTTCTTTAAAATCTGGGCCTTTGGAACCGCACCGATGATTCGGTCAACTTCTTTTCCCTGTTTAAAGATGATGAGCGTCGGAATATTCTGTATCCCGAATTCATTCGCCGTCTTTATTTCATTATCGACATTTACCTTTCCCACTTTCAGTTTACCGTCATACTCTTTTGCGATTTCTTCTAAAATAGGGGCGACCATGGAGCACGGAGCACACCATATTGCCCAAAAATCAACAATATAAGGGAGTTCTGATTTTTCTACTTCCTGATGGAAGTCGCTGTCAGTTAATTCCCTGACCATAATAACCTCCTTCAATTGATTTATCCTGCATTTTGTTTACTGTCCAAGTTAAACCGAATTTCGACCTCAAAAAACTTTCTCTGAAAAAGCCCAATGTTTCACGTGAAACATTCCTAAAAACTCTGTTCATAACCAAGCCTTATCATCCTGTTCAACTGAAAGTTCCCACGGCTGTTTCCCAGCAGGTCGCGCAAAGCAAATTCAAAGAAGAGCTCTTCATAAAAGATGAACTTCAGAGAGATGTTCAAATAACCCATATTATGATCCCTGGGATCTCCGAAATTAGGGCTGTAATCCACAATAAAAGCCGAACCAGTACCGAACTGCAGTGAAGAGCCGAAGAACAGATCAAACTGATTTTCGCCTTCTAACGAGTAATTCAAGCCAAAACTCGGGACAAAACTCAATCCCGGATAAGAAAACGTCTTTCCGACCTGGGCGTATAGCCACTTGGCACGGATATCGTATCTAGTGCCGTCATATTCTCCGTATCCCTGATTATCAAAACCGAAAATCAGCTTCGGCACGGTAATTCCCTCTTCCACTGCCACGATCTTCGCCTGCACACCCGGCAATTCATAAAATTCCGGGTTTCCTGCACCAATGAGATTAGAAGCGCCGTAACTTATTCCGAATCCAAAGCGGTCCCAGACTCCGATATTGAAAAACCCGATTATCTCTCCGACCGGCCCAAAACGAAGCTGAATATCAAAAGAGGCATGTTCTGGGGTGCTCAAATACGGCTGGTCAACATAGTATAGATTAAATAATAAAAAGACAAAAAGCATTTTTAAAACCTCCTTTTTATGGTGAGATTGCTCATATTCGGCCGTATATCTTCAGAGAAACCTCACCTACAATCTCTTTAATCTGAGCCAGAACATGGGGTGCAGGGCTTATCTTTATCGACTTGGAACGGAAATTGCGCGATTCTTCTTTGCCGTTTATTTTGAACCACACCTCACACTCACCACGGTTTGCTTCCAGGAGCTCACGCAGGTGCTTCAGATTTTCCTGAGGCAGTGTGTCGGTGTTAAAGTTGATGAATATCTTTTTATAATAATTACGTGCGTCTTTAAATAAGACGACGTGTTCGGCACGGATCGACTTTCGGTCTTCATCACCGGAAATCTTCCCCTTTATTATGAGCGGCGTGTCGATCTTTAAAAGGGGTGCATACTTTTCAAAATTGTCAGAAAAGATGAAGACGTCGATTGAACCTTCAAAATCCTCAAGATTGATTATGGCGTAATTCCTGCCCTTTTTGTCCTTTTTCACCTTTTTTGCATTGAGCAAACCGCCGATTGTAATGTAATCACCGTCCTTTACACTGTTAAGACTGCTTATGGGAACGAGACCCAGCGCGGAAAATTCCTCTTTATAATTCTCTAGGGGGTGTTTTGAAAAATAGAAGCCGAACGCCTCTTTTTGAAAGAAGATCGTGTCTTCGTCCTTTTCACTGTCGTTCTTATTGTTATCGTTATCTTCAGGGTCCACAGCAAAGAGGCTCTGCTGGGTACCGATCTCTTTTTTGCCGCGCTGGAATGTCTTGAGGAGTTTTTTGATGTCAGGTTCAAAACACTGGAATGCGCCGGCTTTGATCAATGATTCAAGGGACTTGCGGTTAATTCCCTTGGTTCTTGTCTGGAAATCAAAAAAAGACGTAAACGGACCGCGTTGTCGTTCTTTAAGCACTGCGAGCACTATCGGTTTACCCAGGTTTTTCAGGGCGCCGAGTCCGTATCTGATGTTCTTACCCTCTTTTTTAAATCCGTAATCACTCTTATTGATGTCCGGCGGTAAAACGTCAATCCCGAGCCTTCGTGATTCCCTGATTAAAATCCACAATCTTTTGGTATCGTTAATCTCACTGTTCAGGGATGAAATCATAAACTCCTGGGGAAAATGGCACTTCAGATAAGCGGTCTGATTTGCCAGAGCAGCGTATGCCGCGGCGTGCGACTTATTAAAACCATAACCCGCAAAAGGTGCCACTCGATTAAATATCGTCTCGGCGACCTCGGCAGAAAGACCATTCTGTTTTGCTCCCTGGATAAATTTCTCCCGGTTTTCATCCATTAACTCGGGAATCTTTTTACCCATGGCGCGGCGCAGATTATCAGCTTCAGCCATGGTAAAACCGGCAATGCGCGAGGCAATCTGCATCACCTGCTCCTGGTAAACAATCATACCATAAGTTTCTTTTAAAATGGGTTCTAACAACGGATGCATATATTTAATCTTTTCCGGATGTTCTTTATTCTCAATCAGTTTCTGGATATTACCCATAGGTCCGGGCCGATACAACGCAATCACGGCGATCAACTCTTCAAAGTTTTCCGGTTTAAAGCTCCTGAGGATCTCCTGCATTCCCTGACTCTCAAGTTGAAATACTCCCACTGTCTCTCCGCGTTTTAGCATTTCATAAGTCTGTTTGTCGTAGATCGGAATATCACCGACCTGTCTGCCGATGAGCTTCAGGGTGTCATCGATCACAGTCAATGTCCTCAACCCCAGAATATCCATCTTAAGGATGCCGATGTCTTCAAGGGAGTTCTTAGCATACTGCGTGGAGATTTCTTTTTTATCAGGACTTTTGTACAGCGGGACGTATTCAACCAATTCTTTGGGGGTGATGACCACGCCCGCTGCATGGGTCGCAGGATGACGGGCAAGCCCTTCTAATTTCCGGGCGATGTTGAATAATTCTTTATACTCCTCTTTTGTTTCAACCAGAAGTTTTAACTCTTTTACCTCATTCAACGCTTCATCAATCGTCTTGTGGAAAGGAATCAACTTGGCAAGCCGGTCGATTTCATTATAGGCGATCCCCATCACCCTTCCAACGTCCCGCACCACTGCCCTTGCCTGCATTGTTCCAAAGGTAATCACCTGGGTGACGTTCTTTTCTCCGTATCTCTGTCTGATGAAATCAATCACCTCGTCCCTTCTGGTGTCACCGAAATCAGCATCAACGTCAGGAAGACTAAGTCTGCCCGGATTTAAGAATCGCTCAAAGATAAGGTTATACTTTAAGGGATCGACATTGGTGATGCCCAGGGCATAGAGTGCCAGACTGCCCACAGCCGAGCCCCTTCCCGGGCCCACTGGAATTCCCCGTTTACGGGCGAAATCGATAATTTCCCGAACAATAAGAAAGTAACCGGACAAGCCCATTTTATTGATGATATTAAGTTCGTAATTCAGACGCTCTTCAATTCCCGGTGTGATGCGGTCGAACCTGTGGCGCACTCCTTCAAAGGTCAAGTACTTCAGATACTCAAAGTCAGTTTCAAAATTGGCTGGCCTGGGAAAACTGGGCAGCTTCACCTCTTTACCCGTAGTGTCGATCAATAGATTACACCTTTCAGCAATCAACTGGGTGTTTGTAATCGCTTCTGGCAGGTCTTCAAACAACTTCTTCATCTCCTCCGGCGGCCTGAAATAGGCCTGACGGGTTTCAAAACGCAGACGCTCCCGGTCAGACAGGGTCTTCTTTGTTCCGATACACAAAAGCACATCGTGCGCCTTATAATCATCCGGAGCAAAGTAATGGCAATCGTTCGTCGCAACCAGCGGTGCATCAAATTCTTTGGCGAGCTCGATTAAACTATTGTGAATATTCTTCTCCCTCTTCAATCCCAGACGCATGATTTCTATATAAAAATTGTTTCTGCCGAGGATGTCCTGATATTCCTGGAGTGCCTGGCGTGCTCCTTCAAGATCACCGGCGCCGAGCTTATAAGGAATCTCACCTTTAAGACACCCTGACAGACCAATGAGTCCTTTATGGTGTTTCATCAAAAGTTCTTTGTCGATACGGGGCTTGTAATAAAACCCTTCCAAGTAGGCGGCAGAAGAGAGCTTTATCAAATTTCTGTACCCGGTCTCATCTTCACAGAGCAGGGTAAGGTGAAACGACGACTCAGGGATCCGCAGGTTTCTTGACTGATCAAACCGCGACCTCGGAGCGATATAGGTTTCAATGCCGATGATCGGTTTTATACCCCGTTTGTGGGCGCTCTTATAGAACTTAATCGCACCGAACATATTTCCGTGGTCAGTGATCGCCAGTGCCGACATCTTGTATTTCGCCGCCAGCTCGGTAAGCCGGTCGATCTTCATCGCTCCGTCAAGAAGTGAATACTCGGTGTGATTGTGAAGATGAACAAAAGACATAACTAAAATTTACACACCCGCCTGCCCGGCTGCAGAAGGACACATCTTATATAGTGTGTCACTTCTACGAATAACACTATATATAGTGTTCGGGACCGGACAACCCGCCTTTTCTTCTTAAATTGTTTCATCGAACTTGGCTTTATCAAGGGGCAAGTGCAGGGGATTGGCGCAATATATCTCCTTGCAGCGCGGACATAAGACAAAATCAAATTCTTTATAGACCTCTTCCTCGATCAATTCCTCGGGATATGATTTTATCTTTTCGAATTCCTTGTCCAGATCAATCTTCTTGCCGTTCAAATTTATAACCCCGTCAAAGTCGGCGAAGACCTTGATCGTCAGTCTGTAGAACAGGTCGCCGGGATTTATCAATTTGCTGCACTTACTGCATCTCTGTGTTGACATGTAAAGGTACTTTATAAATTATGACAGTGCTTTAAGCACATGTCTACAAACTTCTTTTAACGTTTCAAAAACTCCGATTCCTTGAGTCGCAACAGCTTCAAAATATGGATATTTATTTTCGGGATTTAAAACCTTCTGTAATTCTTCGACCGAAGTTATATTGGGTAAATCCCTTTTGTTGTACTGAATGACAAATGGAATCCTGTCCAGGGATAGATTATAGGTCCTCAGGTTGTCCTGCATATTCTCGAGCGACTCTATATTTTCATCAAAACGTTCGATCTGTGAATCCGCGACAAAGATAATACCGTCAACACCTTTCAGAATAAGTTTACGTGACGCATTGTAAAAAACCTGGCCTGGGACCGTGTAGAGGTGAAACCGTGTTTTAAATCCGCGGATAGTGCCGAGATCGACCGGCAAAAAATCAAAGAAGAGCGTTCGATCAAGCTCTGTCGCCAGACTGATAAGCTTTCCTTTGATCGAAGGATTTAATTTGGTGTAAATATACTTTATATTCGTGGTCTTGCCGCCCAGCCCCGGTCCATAATAGACGATCTTGGCGTTTATTTCCCGTGATGCGTAGTTTATCAGAGCCATATCTATCCGTTACCTGATATATCCTGCCTTTGCTGACATCGCTTCGTGCTCATCCGCCCTTAGAATCCAAAGAGTTTATCCAGCTCTTCTTCAGCCGCTTTGGTGAAATCCGCATCGATTTCTTTGGATGGACCGGTCTCTTTCTCTAATTTATCGAATATCTCAGAGAAAATCTTTTCGAGCTCCGCCGCAGTGTTCTTCGCCTTCACCCTCACCAGGCCGAGGGTTGTACGTTGATCAAAAATTACCGCCAGGATTACGCGGTCGGCGATAAGACAGACGTAGAGGTTCTCTTTTTCCCCCTGGTGAAAGAGTGTTGAAAATTCCTTTTCCCCGATCAGCGACGCGAGTTGGCTTGTAGCCGCAAAGTCAGCAGCAGAAAGGGTTGCAAAAGATGATGTGTCGAGACTAGTGGTGTCACCGGCTGAGGTGATCAGCTGACCTGCTTTATCAATCAATAGAATGGTGCGGGCATTTGTGCCCTGCAGAAGCTGATTCAGGGTGTCGTTAATCGCCCAGAAATCTTCTTCAAAAATATTAATACCCTCACGCATTGTGTTATTATAAATATTATTTACGAAAAGTCAAGCCACTTTTTAATGCCCGCCGGAAAAAGCTTGAATCCGAATTTGGGGAGCTTTTTAAAGAGAAAACCCGGCTCAGTTTTATCGTCTGTTATGCCCCTGACGTTTTTTTGCGGCGTAATTTCAAAACAAATTCAGTCCAGTTTTATCTTTAAACTAACCGCAGCGCATTGTTCTGTTGACATAATCTTAAATCTGATTATACTTCCATTTATCCATGGATGGAAAAAATGATACTTTTATTGAGTATTTTAAAGTTGTAATCAACCAACGAAAGTCTGTCTTAAGAAACACGATTATTATAACAATCATTGCAATCATCGTCAGTTTTCTATTAACTCCGCAATTCACCGCCACAGCAACAATATTGCCTCCAGGCACAGAACAGACGACATCCCTGGATCTAACTGTCGGAGGTCTATCGACCGGGAACGCAGGTATTCCCGCCTTAAGTTCGATTCTTCCCGGTTTGGCAACTCCTTCAGATCTCTATACGGCGATAATGAAAAGCGGTAAAGTAAGAAGTAGAATAATAAAACAGTTCAATTTAAAACAGAAATTTAAAACCAGAACCATGTACGATACCCACAAAAAATTAACCGATATCACGCAGATAAAGATAAGCCCTGAAGGCATAATCTCGATAAGTGTAACATACAGAGATAAGTATCTTGCAACAAAAATAGCAAATGCTTATATAGAAGAACTCGATAAATTCAACAAAGAAATATCAATAACCTCGGCTAAAAAATACCGCCTGTTCATTGAAAAAAGACTTAAAGAAGCTGAAGATTCTCTGGCCAGGGCAGAGGAAACACTGAAAAATTTTCAGAAGAAAAATCGAACCGTCGCCCTTGATACTGAGATTAAAAAAGTAATCGAAACTATTGCGTCTTTGAAAAGCAGAGTTATTTTAAAAGAGGTGCAGAAAAAAGCGGTAAGTGGGATCGATAATCCATATATTCAAAGTATCGAACGAGAATTAAGAGAAATGAGAAAACAACTTGCGAAAATTGAATTCGGCAGCAAGACGAAGAAGAGAGATGAGTTCGGCGCAGGCTTTTCGATCCCGCTCTCTGAACTTCCTGAGGTTTCTTTAGAATATGCGAGATTACTGAGAGACGTTAAGGTTCAAGAAGCGGTGTACGAACTACTGGCCCAGCAATACGAACAGGCAAGGATAATGGAAGTGAAAGATACGCCCACAGTTCAGATTCTGGATAAAGCCCGGATTCCTGAAAAGAAATCATCTCCGAATCGACGATTAATCGCACTGCTGGCTCTTTACTGCGCTGTTACTTTCAGTGTAATGTATGCAATCACATTTCACCGTTATTCTAAAAGCGACAGCAAGAACGCTCTAAAGAGATTTATAAATGAAATCCACCGTGATTTCAAACACACCCGTACAATAATCCACTCTTTTATGAAAAGGTCCGCATAATGTTAAAGACGCAAACATCATCCTCTTTCGAAATAAAACCCACGCTCTTTTTCACGATTGTTGCTTTGCAAATAGGCTTCGGCCTGCTGTTTTATCATTTCTTCAAACCCGTCCTGATTGCACTCTTTATACTCTCTTTCTTTATTTTAATTCTATACAACATTGAGTTATCTTTCTTGTTGATCCTGGCGATAATCTTTCTCGTCCCGGGTCACGGGCATGAAATTCCTCCGCTCAACCTCGGAATCGAACTTAAATTCATATGGTCGGCGCTGTTGGTCGTCATCATATTTCTATTAATTGAAATAATAACCAAACAGAGAAGATACCAACCGACGCACCTGAAAATACCCATGTTGTTCTTCTGCAGTTATCTCGTTGTTACCACCCTGATGGGTATCCTGAGGGGATGTGAAACTGAACTTATCAGAAGGGATTTTCTGACCCTCTCTTTGTTTTCTTTATATTTCTTTATCCCTTCATTGATGCAGGGGAAAAAAACATTCAGATATTTCATGAACATCCTCATTTTTATCACGGCCATTGTCGCCTTACAATACCTTATCATCTTTATTCTCAACTTAACCGGAGGAACCTTTATCAGAATCAAACCGAATCAGGGATTGGTCTTTATATTCACAATACCTTTAATATTCAGCTATCTTCTTATAATGAAGGTTTCATTAATAAAAAGATTACTTCTCATAACGACGCTTATCTTGGCCTTGAGCGGCATCGCCATAACACTCACCCGGGGATTATGGATAGCGCTCACTATTGGAATTATAATCGTCCTCTTCCTCTTTCATAAAGAGGTCAACTGGCGGCGTGTATCCATAGTCGGAACAGTCATCATCGCAGGATTTATCATCACCATGTTAATCGTGGTCAAAATAATCGGTATTGATTTATGGACGTTTATCACCGCCCGTGCATCAACATTACTCACACTCAGCCAAATCCTTTCCATTAAACAACGGGTTCTGGCGAACCAGCTCGTTCTTGAACAATTCAAACATATGCCGATTTTCGGAAGTGGTCTTGGAAGTCAAATTTCATATAGTTTTATGGGTGGTATATTCAAGGTGCGGTGGATCGATAACTCTTACCTTATGCTCTTGTGGAAATTGGGCGTCGTAGGAACACTGCCTTTTTTTATCTTGATCGCATTTGCACTCATCCAAGCAGTCAGGGCATTCAAAAGCAGCTCAACAGGGATAATGAAAGCTTTTTCCGGCACAATGATATCTTTCCTCATTTCCTGGATAATCCTCGGTATTGCAAGTCCGTTGATGATTAAATATTTATTGAACGTTATATGGATCACCTTGATCGCCGTTATTATCAACCGAAATAATATTGCGTATGAATATAGCGATAATCACGCCTGATTTTTCAAGCAATTGCCTCGGCCGAAGTTACTTGCTTGCACAATTACTCCAGAGGTATCATAGAGTAAGCATCATCGGCCCGATCTTTAAGAATGAAGTATGGTTCCCTCTGGCAAAGGTCAGGGATGTCCCTTTTCTACCGATCCAGACACCTCTGAATCTTACACAATTCATTCTTAGAATAAACCGCATAATAAAAAAAATAAAAGGAGAGGTGATTTATATAACCAAACCTTTAATAACCAGCTATGGCCCGGCATTGATCGCCAAAAAGAAATTCAAACTGCCGTTGATATTGGACATCGACGATTGGGAAATGGCTCCTTTTAAAGAAAAAAATATTCTACAAAAATATCTACAGGCACTTTATCACATTAATAATCCCTTTTCTTTCTTTCCGTGTGCCGTTATGGACAAATACATCGCGCGGGCGGATTTAATAACAGTATCATCAAACAGTTTAAAGAAAATGTACGGGGGGTTAGTAGTGCCCCATTTGAGAAAAATCATTCCGCCAAAACCAGGAATGAAAAGTTCAAAAAAAACCGTTCTGTTTCTTGGAACTCCAAGGCCGCATAAGGGATTAAAAGAACTAATTGAGGCGTTCAAACTGATCCCCTATAATAACGTCGTTCTGCAAATCGTCGGATTTAATAAAAAAAGCGCCTACTGCCAAGAACTCAAGGCGTCAGCAAAAAGAGATAAAAGAATTCAGTTCCAGGATCAAGTTCGTTTCGATAAGATACCGGAATATATGGCAGGTGCTGATATCGTGGTCATTCCTCAAAAATACACTTCCTGCGGACAAACTCAGCTGCCGGCAAAACTCTTCGACGCGATGGCGTCGGGTCGGGCGATAATTGCAACCCGCGTCTCAGATATACCTGAAATAATCGGCGACGCCGGAGTTATTGTCGAACCCAACAATACCGCTGAACTTAAAAATGCGATGATTTCCCTGCTTGATTCACCTGAAAGAATCCGTGAATTGGGCGAAAAAGCGAAAGAGAGATATCGGAAATTCTACAGTTTTGATAAGATGAGTCAAAAACTAAATGATTATATCCTGTCAAACTTAAATGTCTGAATATTTCAAAAAAACATTCTCGGTTTTGTCAACCCAGGTTTTGATTCTACCTCTGACCGTACTTGCGGGTATTATCATTGCCCGATTTCTTGGACCGGCCGGGAAGGGGTCTCTGACGCTGATTGTACTTATTGCTACAACGATGAAACTTTTGGGGGGAATGGGAATGGAATTCGCCAATGTCTATTATGCAAGTAAAGAAAGGAAATCCTTACCTAACATAATAAGCAATAATATTGTGGTTTGGTTGTTTTCCACCACGGTTTTGATCTGTATTTTTATTCTCGCTCGACCGTTTCTGTGCACTTCCATACTGAAGAACATTCATCCTCAGATCATTAATTTTGCGATTATAGTCTTCCCTTTTATTCTCGGCTACGGTTTTGTTCAAACTCTTTTTCAGGGATTGGAGAAATTCAAGGAATACAATATATTGAGAATCAGCGAACCGGTTACGAAATTGACTCTGGTGGTGTTGTTGATTATAGTATTTAAGCTGAATATAAAAGGCGGCTTCATTGCAATCCTTCTCTCATATGTTGTCCCCGTGATATTGTCAATAGTGTTAATAAAAAATTATGTAAAATATCCGCTTTCAATCAACAAAAAACACCTGGTGAAAAGCATTAAATACGGACTAAAAGGACAGGTCGGTATCTTTTTCCAGTTTTTCAATTATCGCTTGGACATGTTTCTGGTCAGCTATTATCTCGACATCAGGGAAGTCGGACTATATGCCCTCAGCGTCGTGATAGCTGAATTTCTATGGTATATACCGAATTCCATATCAGTAACACTGTTCCCGAAGGTGTCAGCTAAAGATACACGGTCCGCAAACGAGTTCACTCGAAAAGTCAGTCGAACTTCAATCACAATAATGTTGATGGCGGGTTCGGTAATCTGTCTCGTCGCCCCTTTTTTAATAAGAATTTTTTACGGTGAACGGTTTATCGAATCCGTGATACCCCTTCGTATTCTTATACCCGGAGTTATTGCATTCGGCATGGTCAAAATTCTTACAGGACATTTACACGGCCGAGGAAAACCCCAGTATGGAAGTATCGTAACGGTCTGTTCGTTGTTATTAACCATTCTCTTTGATTTACTGCTGATTCCAAGATTGGGTATCACCGGAGCTGCATTGGCGACAACCTTTGCTTATCTCTTTTCATTCGTTCTTACGCTGGTCTTTTTTGTTAATGTAACCGGACTTTCCTTAAAAGAAATATTGATTCCAGACTTCGGCAGCGTTTATCTCGTCCTCCGGCGAATATTCAGAATGAAGAAGTAGTATGCGTAAAATACTTTATTACAACACGTTCAGCACTATCGGCGGTGGTGAAATATCTTTACTCTCGCTTATCAAAGGGCTCAAGGAGCAGTTCGAAATTATCGTCGCCTGCCCACCGGGTGATTTTCCAGAAGTGTTGAATAATGTCGGAATAAAAGTCATTACAGTAAAAACCGATATGCTGAAACCGATAAGAATGAGATGGCATAATCGGTATTGGGGATTGAATTTATTTACCTGTTTATATGACGTCTTCCTTTTTATGAAAAATCTTTTCCGATTGAATAAAGTCATAAAATCAACTAA